>JASFWU010000107.1:0-8262 GCA_050049035.1 Akkermansiaceae bacterium
TTGGAAGAACGAGTGTCTTGGCGTCCTTGGCCATCATGACTGATTTGAATATCGACGAGAGTGTGAGGACGCTGAAGAGGAATCTGAGATGGCTTGTATTCATGACATGGTGAATTGATTTCTAGCAGAATAGGGTCGCGTGTAGAAAACGTCAGCCCGAGAATGGTAAAAGAAACGTAAAGGGCTTCCAGTGATTGGAAGCCCTGTTTTTCCCGTCTCTTCGCAAAGAGTTGGCCGTTACCTCACCGTCGCGTTGGTGCCGAGGAGGTCGTTGACCGCTTTGTTGGCGACGCGAACGATGTATTTGTTCGGTTGCTTCTTGAGAGCTTTTTTCAAAGCGGGGAGGGCGGGGCGTGCCTTCTCGTCAGCTTCATCGAGAACAATGGCGGCATGCAGGCGGGACCATTGCTCGGGAGATTCCAGAGCCTTGGAGAGTTCGGCGAGAGCTTCTTTTTCGTATTTGCCAATTCGCAAGAGGGCCCGGGCGGCTGCGATTCGAACGACCGTCGATGAGTCGCCTTGCATGAGTTTAAGGGAAGCGGTGGACGATGCTTCGTCCTGGCTTGCGATGTTTCCAATCCCGGTGGCGGCCCAGTAGCGCACGGCGGGGTCCTTGTCCTTCGCCCCTTCAAGAAGAATTGGAAGGGCCTTCGCACCGGACGAGGCAAGCTCGGCCATTTTGGAAAGTCGGACGGGCAGTGTCTTGTCTTCGGTGTCAGCCAGAATGGCATAGCGGGAACCGGCTTTCTCTTCGCGAAGATTGATTTCGGGTTCGGGGATGAGGCCAAGATCACGGGTTTCCGTGCTCCACTTTTGATGGGCCTTGCGAAAGCGGGCAAGCTGTTCTGCAAAGGCAGGATCAGTAGCGAGGTTTTTGATTTCGTGAGGGTCGCTCTGCAGATCGTAGAATTCCTCGACCGGCTTTCGATCCGCCATGAATAGCTTCATCGCCGCGGGCATCTTTCCGGTTTTCGCAACCCGGCGAAGCTCCTTCATCGTCGCGCCCTTCTCCGGGGTGTTCATGTATTGGTAGTAGGGCTTGAGCGGTTCGTAGTTGCGGATGTAACGGTAGCGTTTGTCGCGAACGCTGCGGATGATGTCGTAGCGTTCGTCCATGCGGTCGCGAGCGCCGTAGATGAACTCTCGTGCCGGGCTGAGATTGGCACCGAGGAAGGCTCGCCCCTGGGTGATCTTTGGTGGGGGCAGTCCGGCGAGGTTCAGCGCGGTGATTCCAAAATCGAGGGAGCTGATCAGTTGGTCGTCGACCGAGCCCGGTTTGCCCTGGCCGGAAGTACGAAATTTCTCGGGGATGCGAACCACCATGGGGATACGGGTGCCCGAGTCGTATAGCCAGCGTTTGGCGCGGGGGAGTCCCACACCGTGATCGGACCAGAAAACGATGATGGTGTCTTCGTAAAGCCGGGCTTCTTTGAGGTCGGCGATATGCTTTCCAATCCAGTGGTCAAGTGCGGTGATCAATTCGTAATTCCGCTTCCAGTCTTCGCGCACCACCGGGGTGTCGGCATAGTAGGGCGGGAGGGTGGCCAGCTTGGCTGGATCCTGTCGTTCCTCCTTGGAGAGCTTGGCGGTGACCTTCTCATACTTCGATTTCCCGGCGATGCCGCTCTCATGGCAACCGGTGAAATTAAAGACCGCAAAGAACGGGGTGTCCTCTCCCTTGCGATTCTTCCAATGTGCCTTCGAGCTACTGGAATCCCAGGTGTTTTTCGGAGCTCGAAACTGGTAATCGGTTTTGGAATTGTTGGTGCAGTAATAACCGGCCTCACGAAGGTAGATCGGGAATGGCTTGATGCTGTCGGGCAACACAGCATTGCAGCGCATGTGCATCGTCCCGATCGAGGTTTGATACATCCCGGTGATGATGGTGGACCGGCAGGGTGCGCAAACTCCGGCCGCGGTGAAAGCGTTGGTGTAACGCACTCCTTCTTTCGCGAGTTGATCGACGTTTGGCGTGATGGCGTGGGGGTCGCCGTAGCAGCCAAAGTGAGCGTTTATGTCTTCAGCTGAAAGCCAAAGGATATTGGGACGCTTGGCAGCAAAGGCCGGGTTCAGCGTGAATAGCCCGATGAGAAAAAGGAGTGTCTTCATGGTGGTTTCTACTTCTGGTAATCTTCACCGGCATGGCTGCGCAGAACTGATTTCTGCCAAGCGGTGAGCTCTTTTTGCATCTTGAGAAAACGTTCCTTCTCTTGGTCGTTGAGCGGATTGGTTTCCATCGGGTCCTTGGAGAGGTCGTAGAGCTCCCACTTCACCATCTTTTTGGAATGGATGACGTGGATTTTGAACGGCCAGTCGAGAAGAGCGGCGTGTCCGGCCTTGTGCGACCCGGGTCCATACTTCGGAAACTGGTTCACGTTTTTGAGAACGCGCTCGGGGAGGGGATTGGGCTTCCCGGACTTTTGGGCTGCCATCAGGGTGCTGATCAGTTTGTCACTCCGGGTGGACTGGCCGCCGGTGAATTGATGCCAAAAGCCGATGGGCTTGTTGCGCTTCTTTTGCTCTCCCGAGATCATGGGAAGGAGGTTGATACCGTCGACCGGTGCTTGAGATTCCACTTTGGTTTCGGTGAGGGCGAGAAGCGTGGGGTAAATGTCGGTCGCCGAAGTCGGTGCGGCGACGCGGGTGGGTTTGAACTTCGCCGGGTATTCGATGAGGGAGGGAACCCGAAGACCACCTTCGTAGACTGAACCTTTTCGAGCTCTCCCTCCGGAGTATTTTTGCACCAAACCACCGTTATCCGAGGTGTACCAAAGAAGAGTATCGTCGGCGATTTTAAGGTCTCGAAGAGTCTGACGCAACCGGCCCATCTGTTCATCGATGAGAGTGATTTCCTGATAGTAGGGGGCATTGGGTTTTCCAATGTAGAGATCGGGGTTCGATGAGGTTTCGCGGTGAGGGTCGTGCGGTGAGGGAAACCAGATCACGGTAAAGGTTGGCTGCTTGGCAGCGTTCTTTTTCAGGTGTTCGAGGGCGTGATCCATGCTGATAACCGTTCCTTGTCCCTCGAATTGATCGAACTTTCCGTTGAGGGAGAGGAATGGATTACGGTCGAAGAAGTTGAGTCCGCTCAACCAGTGGTCAAAGCCCTGGCCGCCGGGCGAGGTTGGGCTTTCCTTTTGCACCGAACCGATGTGCCACTTTCCAAAGTGAGCGGTGAGGTAGCCTTTCGATTTCAGTGCTTCAGCAATCGTCGTTTCGTGGGGGCGGAGGTAGTGCCCGTGGTTGGGGACATTCACGCGAACGGGATTGCGCCCGGTCATGACGCTGGCCCGGGTGGGTGAACAGACCGGAGCGCCGGCATAAAAGCGGTCAAAGACGACGGAAGTCTTGGACATCGCGTCGAGATTCGGGGTTTTGACGAAGGGATGTCCGGTATAGCCGCAATCGCCATAACCTTGGTCATCGGCCATCACGAGAATGATGTGGGGAAGGTCGGCTGCTTTGAGGGAAGCTGAAATCAAAAGGGTGAGCAAAACTCTCATCCCGGGAGTCTTTCTGATTTGGGAGAAGATGAAATAAAAATTCCGAGGCTGTTGATTTCTAGAGGCAGATCACGGACAACTATTTAATCCTTGGGATGCCGATACTTCATCGTGTCGTAATCAAAATCGTAGCGCACCGGGTAGTCGCCTGAGTCTTTCTTTTCCGTAGTATGCCAGAACGTTTGGACAAGCCAGATGAGAGGGTAGAAAAAGGCGCCTTTACTGATTAGGTTTTGGTCTGAATTTTCGAGTGCCCATGGCCTCCACACGTAACCGAAAGATCCTTTTGGTGCGAGAACTGGTTCGCCATTCAATCCTTCGAGGAGGCCGTAGGCAGCTGGTTCGTAAGCCCCTTTTCGGGAGGCAATCAGATAGGAGATAACGTATCCTGCCAGGGCGAGAATCAGGAAGAATTGAGCAGATCTCTTGGCCCGCTTGCTCATCCCAGCATCTCCTTCAGCTCGTCTTCTCCGATCACCGGGACACCCAGTGATTCGGCCTTGGTCTGTTTGGAGCCGCCACCTTCGCCAGCGAGGAGGAAGTGGGTTTTGGAGGAAACGGACCCGCTCACCTTTCCTCCGTGCTGTTCGATCAGGCTTTTGAATTCGGGGCGGGGCGCCGAGAGGGTCCCGGTGATGACGAAGGTCTTGCCCGCCAGCGGAAGATCAGCGGAGGAGGCGGTGGGAACGGGAGCGTAATTGTGGGACTTGGGGTCGATGCCGAGCTCGCCCAGCTTTTCAAGGGCATGTTGTCCGCCAGGCGATTGGAAAAAGGTGCGGAGGTGTTGGGCAGCCACGGGACCAAGGTTGTCGTCGATTTGAAAATCCTTGAGACACGGATGATTCTCTTTCTTTCGCTTCGATTTGCTGAGTTCCTCAAAGTTCGGAAGATCGGCCAGATCAGAGACGATGGGAGAGTCGGTCAGGTCACTGAGTTTCTCGTGAAGCCTTGAGAGCTCACGAGCGGCGGACTCTCCGATTTGCGAGATGCCCATCGCGAAAAGCCAGCGGTGAAGCGGCATCTCTTGTCGGGCTTTCTCGAGCGAGTTGATCAGGGTCTGTGCCCGCTTCTCGCCGAAGCGACGTTCTTTGGAAACCGTGAGGCCATCCGACGACTTGGCGGGGTCGAGAAGGAGATTGGCGAGGTCATCGAGAGTCAGCTTGAAAAGATCGAGAGGCGAGGACGCCAGTTTTGTCTCGACCAGCTTGATCGCCACCGACTCGCCAAGGCCATCGATATCGAGCGCTTTGCGTCCTGCGAAATGGGTGATGCGCGTGACAGCCTGGGCCGGGCATTCGAAGTTGAGGCATCGCCACGCGACGAAGCCCTCCGCTTTTTCGATCGGACCATCGCAGGAAGGACACTGGTAGTTGAGAGCTTCGGGAAGGGAATAGCGTTCAGCCCCGAGAGGACGTTTGGCGGTGAGAACCGAAACCACGGAGGGGATGATCTCTCCCGCTTTTTCGATGATCACGGTATCGCCGATGCGGATGTCCTTGCGTTCGATCTCCTCTTGGTTGTGAAGGGTGGCACGGGAAACAGTGGTGCCGGAAACGAAGACGGGATCGAGCTCGGCGACCGGGGTCAGCACTCCGGTGCGGCCAACTTGCACCGTGATGGCGCGAAGCGTGGTTTCCTTTTGCTCGGGGGGATACTTGAAGGCCGCGGCCCAACGTGGCGCTCGCGAGGTGAAGCCCAGGGTTTCGCGTTGGGAGAAGTCGAGCACCTTGATGACCGCTCCGTCGGTGCCGTGTCCGAGATGATGGCGCTTTTCATCGAGCTCCCGGATGGCGGTAAGAACACTCTCGAGAGTTTCGACATGCCAGACCGGCTCGTTTCGTGGGATCTGGAATTTTTCGAGGAGTGCGCGAAAATCATCTTCGGTGACCATCTCGCTTCCTTCGTTGGCGCCGAGGCCGTGGGCGAGGAAAGCAAGTGGGCGGCTTGCCACGACTTTGGGGTCGAGCGATTTCAGAGTTCCCGCCGTGGCGTTCCGTGGGTTGGCAAAGGTATCGAGGCCTTCCTCGTCGCGTTGTTCGTTGAGACGGGCAAAGCCTTCCGAGGGCATGAAGATTTCTCCACGGACTTCGAGAAGTGGCGGAGCGTCATCTCCAAGCATCAAAGGAATGTTCCGAATGGTGCAGACATTTTGGGTGATATCATCACCCCGCGTCCCGTCGCCACGAGTCAGAGCGTAGTCCAGCGCGCCGTCGCGATAGACAAGCGAGCAAGCAACCCCGTCGATCTTTGGTTCGACGGTGAGGGGAATCTCCTCAAGTCCGAGGCCTTTCTGGAGCCGCCTGAAAAAGTCACCAACCTCGTCTTCTCCAAAAAGATCGTCGATCGAGAGCATCGGAAGCAGATGTTCCCTTTGCTCAAAAGCCTCGAGTGGAGCGCCACCGACTCTTTGGGTGGGGGAGTTGGGATCAGCGAATTCGGGATGTGCTTTTTCCAGGTCCTCCAGTTCACGGAAAAGTCGATCGTACTCCGCATCAGAGATCTCCGGAGTGGCATCCTGGTAGTAGAGTTGATTGTGGCGGTCGAGTTCGGCGCGCAGTTCGGCAATGCGTTGTTCAAAAAGCACACCGGAGCTTGGTCGATCCTTTGTATTTTGGAAACTGGAAAGAGCACCGCTGTAGTTGAGAATCAACTCAACCAAGGGTTGTCTCTTTGTTATCCAGAGCTACTTCGACTTAGCACACCGGAAGCCCGTGTGATTGGTCGGAGTGAGCGACTCGGAATAATGGCGGGCGCCGGGTCGGTATCGCAGGCAGTAGGAGGTGTGGCAGAGAAAGGAGCCACCTTTGGTCACGCGCAGCAGGGAAAGCGGGTGTTGCTTACCGAAAACGATGGGCGAGGGCCATGATCCGCGTTGGAGGAACCAATTGACCTCGGGTTGGCTCACCCCGCCTCTTGGTCCGGTCGGATCTTTCTTGGGATCCTTCACGAAGAGATCATAAGCATCCGGGCGATAGTAATCGGAGCAATGCTCCCAAACGTTCCCGGCCATGTCGTAGAGGCCGTAGGGGTTTGGTGGGTAGGATTTGACGGGAGCTGCTCCTTTAAAGCCATCCTCGCCGGTGTCCTTGTGGGGAAACTCTCCGGTGAAAACATTGGCGAGCCATTTTTCGCCGGGTTTGGGTTTGTCGCCCCAGATGTAATCGAGTCCGTCCTTTCCTCCCCGGGCTGCCAGTTCCCATTCGGCTTCGGTCGGGAGTCGTTTGCCGGCCCATTTGCAGTAGGCCTGGGCGTCTTCCCAGTTCACGCAAACGACGGGGTGGTTGTCCTTTCCTTTGATGTTGGACTTCGGTCCGGTGGGATGCTGCCAGTCGGCACCTTCGACAAAGCGCCACCACTGCCACTCCGCTCCTTCGCGCCAGAGTTCGACGCTCTCGTCGGGACCCGAGAAAACAAGAGCTCCCGGCTTGAGTGCTTCCGGCGGAGCCTTCGGAAAGTCTTTCTTGGTAAAGCCGCGCTCGGCCCGGGTTTTGTAACCGGTGGCGTCCACGAACTTGCGAAACTGCGCGTTTGTGACCTCGTGAATCTCGATGAAGAATCCGCTCACGGTGACCTTGTGGACCGGACGTTCCTCGGGGTTGTGAGGAAGGTCGGGGTTTTCGGGGGTACCACGGGTGTAGGTCGCACCCTCGATCCAAACCATTCCTTCCGGCGGCTTGACCTCGTCGGCATGAAGGAGTGCGAAAGTGAAGGAGAATGTCAGAAGTCGTTTCATGAAGCTTGGTTTCCGGGAGGGGACAATTTAACTACGGCCATGGCCATCACGAAGTTTCGTCCGTGCATTGATCTTCACCAGGGAAAGGTGAAGCAAATCGTCGGCGGGACTCTCAATGACGATGGAGCGGTCGAGAACTTTGTCTCCGATCGATCGCCCGGATGGTATGCGAAACGATTTCGCGATGATGCCCTTGAAGGCGGACACGTCATTCAGCTTGGGCCGGGAAACAAGGAAGCCGCGCGAGAGGCTCTGGCTGCCTGGCCGGAAGGATTGCAAATTGGTGGAGGGATCAATGCAGCGAATGCCGTGGAGTGGCTCGAAGCCGGAGCCAGTGCGGTCATTGTC
Source organism: Akkermansiaceae bacterium (assembly GCA_050049035.1). GTDB lineage: Bacteria > Verrucomicrobiota > Verrucomicrobiia > Verrucomicrobiales > Akkermansiaceae > SW10. The sequence goes on from JASFWU010000107.1 coordinate 7,585, forward strand.
ACTTCGTGGTTTTTCGACAAAGAGGGACGCTTTCTCGAAGATCGAGCAAAGGAATTGGCGGGATTGGTGGGGCCGGAAAAGGTGGTGATTGATCTCAGTTGCCGCGCGGTCGAGGGGGGGTGGAAGGTGGCGATGAACCGTTGGCAGACCATCACCGAGATGGATGTCTCTTTAGAGACGCTCTCCGCATTATCGACGTATGGCAGCGAGTTTTTGATCCACGCGGCCGATGTCGAGGGCCAATGCCGTGGGGTGGACGAGGATCTGGTCAGGCTCCTGGGGCAATGGGATGGTTGCCCCGTGACCTATGCTGGCGGAGTTCGTGGATTGGACGATCTTCGCCTGATCGAAGAAACCAGCGACGGCCGCCTTGATGCCACGGTGGGCAGTGCGCTCGATCTGTTTGGAGGAAGCGGCGTGACCTACGACGAGCTCCTGGCGTGGAATGCCCGGTAGGACTACTTCGTCTGCAGGGTGGAAAGGCCTCCGTCGACCGAAAGGGTCTGCCCGGTGATCCAAGAGTTATCGGGCGAGAGGAGGAAAAAGAGCGCCGAAGCGATTTCATCCGGAGTTCCAAGTCGTCCGAGCGGATGCATGGCCTCGGAGAATTTTCGAGCTGACTCGTTTCCGGTAATGGGAGCCGCGAGGGGAGTCTCGGTGAGCCCGGGAGCCACGCAA
>JASFWU010000108.1:0-8249 GCA_050049035.1 Akkermansiaceae bacterium
TATCGGGCAGACGGGTTGATTGTGGCCACGCCTACGGGCTCCACCGCCTACTCGATGGCGGCTGGCGGACCGCTTTTGGGACCAAGGGCCGGCGTTTTCGTCATCACTCCGATCTGTCCACACAGCATGAGCAATCGCTCCCTGGTGGTGGAGGAAGATTCGGTGATCGAGCTTTCTCCTTCGGGAGATAACAACGAGCCAATTTTGTTTTCAGTCGATGGCCGGGATATCCTGCGGATTGCACAAGACAGTGTGGTCAGGGTGACTCGTCACTCCGAGAGTCTGCGGTTGGTCAGGCTGCCGGGTCATTCGTTTTACGAAACGCTTAGGAAAAAACTGCACTGGCGGTAGGGTCATTCTTCGCGCGGTTTTTGGTTTCTCGGCAGCTGGCGGTAGCCCATCATGTAATATTCGTAGCCTGACCAAAGGGTGAAAATGGTGGCGAGGATGGTCGGGTAGATCAGATCGATGGCGGTGAATCCGAGCATGATCCAGCCCATGGCAATCATCTGGGTGACAGTGCAGACTTTACCGGTCCAGTGTGGCTTGATGGGGACGTTTTTGTTGATGAGATAGAGAATGGCGATCCCTCCGATGATCTCAAGATCGCGAAGAACGACCAGGATGATGAACCAAACGGGCAGGTGCCAATCGACGCCCCAGTTGACAAAAGTGGCGGTTGCAAGCCCTGTCATCAGGAGGGTCTTGTCGGTGAGGGGATCGAGGATCGCTCCGGTCAGCGACTTCTGATTGAAATGGCGCGCAATCCAGCCGTCGACGCCATCAAGGACCGAGGCGAGGGTGTAAATGGCGACCGCGAGCCATCGAAGCGATTCCTCTGGTTCGGCGGCGTCGACCGAGCGACCGTATCGTACGGCGATCCAGGCAAAGACCGGAATCAGAAGGAAACGAGCAATGGTGATGGAAGTTGCGGGGGTCACCAATTCCTTTTGTAGTGGACAATCGGCGCGGCGGCAATTGAAAGGGGGCAGTGACGGCGAGTGAATTGCGAGAAGTCTTGAGCGAGGCAGGGGTGGTGCCTTCCAAAAAATTGGGCCAAAACTTCCTCGTCGACCAAAACACCGCTGCCTGGATTGTCGATCAGCTCGAACCCGGCGAAGACGATACCGTGGTTGAGGTTGGCCCGGGAACCGGCGCTCTGACCGAGCATTTGGTCGGGCGCGTCAAAAAGATCATCCTGGTCGAATTTGACCGTCGTTTGGCGGACTACCTGCGGAAGCGTTTTGCCGTTTTCCCCGAAGTCACCGTGATCAATGACGATGCCGCTCGAATTGATGTCCGTCCTTTTTTCGCGAACCGAAAGGTGAAGCTACTGGGCAATTTGCCTTACTCCGCCGGAGGAGCGATCCTACGGAACTTTCTCAAAGGCCCGTCTCCCTTTCGACGCGCGGTGCTGATGTTGCAGAAGGAAATGATCGACCGCATTCTCGCCGGTCCAAAGTGCAAGGATTACGGCGTGCTGACTCTCCGCATGCAATGCGAATGGCAGGCCCAGGCCGTCAAGGTGGTCCCGCCCAGTTGTTTCATCCCTCGCCCGATGATCGACTCCACCGTCATGACGCTCGAACCACGCCAGGCGGATTTACCGGTGCATGATCGGCGGTTGTTTGACGAACTGGTCCGACGCGGATTTGCCCAGCGGAGAAAGCAACTCCGCAAAAACCTGCCCGAGGGAATCGACTGGCAGGAGGTCAGTAGCAAGCTTGCGTTAGCCGAAACCGTTCGGGCGGAAGAGTTGTCGCTTGAAGACTGGGTGGCACTGACTCGTGAAGTCGACCCTTTGTTTGAGAAGGAGCAAGGGCAGGGTGATGACGAGATGCTCGCGGTGGTTGATGAAAACGACGAAGTGATCGGGAGCGAGCGACGTGATGTCATTCACCGGGACAATCTCAAGCATCGTGCGGTGCATATTTTCGCGTTGAACAAGAAGGGAGACATCTTTTTGCAAAAGCGTTCGCGTTTGAAGGACAAGTGTCCCGGTTTGTGGGACTCGAGCGCGGCGGGGCACGTCGATGCCGGAGAGGAATACGATGTCTGTGCAAAGCGTGAACTCGAAGAGGAATTGGGTCTCGCTGATCATGAACTTCGTGAAGTCGGAAAGCTGGGAGCGCACGCCAACACCGGATGGGAGCACGTGCGTTTGTTTGCGACGCTGGCATCGGGCGTGATTCGATTTCCTTGTGTCGAGATTGAATATGGAGAGTGGTTTTCCATGGAGCAAATCGATGCCTGGGTGGAAGCTGTTCCCGAGGATTTTGCACCTGGATTTCTGGCCTGCTGGCAACTTTGGAAGGAAGCCAATCCCGGTCGCTTTTCGTGATGACTGATTTCGAAATCGACCGTGGCCGGAGTTGGGGGATCGTCGGGCGAAATGGTTCGGGCAAAACCCGGATGGCGGCGGCGCTTGCTGAAAAGTATGGAGGGGCGCTGGTTTCCTTTGAGTTGGAGGAAGCTTTGCTCGAAAGAGAGATTCGTGAGGACGACAGCGAGTTTCTCGACCGCATCGACTTTGGTCGAACGGTGCGGGAATTAATCGATGAGGTCGCGCAGGGTAAGAATGTCGACGAAGTCGCGTCAGCACTCGGATTGTCGGATTTGCTCGAGCAGGGATTTCGAACACTGTCCACCGGGGAACGCCGGCGTTTGATGTTGGCCAGGGCCTTGGTTGGTGATCCCGAGTTGTTGGTTTTGGACGAGCCATTCGACGGGTTGGATCAGGCCTTCCGCGATCCTTTGCGAAAGCTCCTCGAAGGACGCGAGTTGATCCTGGTGGCAAACCGTCTGAGTGATCTCGATGGCTTGGCTGATCATCTGATTTGCATTGAAAACGGAGAGGTCATCCTTTCGGGAACTCGTGATGAAGTGACAGAAAATGAGGTCTTCCGTCATCTCGTGGGAATGTCCCGGGAAGAGTTGATCTTGCCCGAGCGGGTGGAGATGGAACTTGCCGATGGACCGTTGGTGACCATGAAAAACGTCACCGTCGTTCATGGCGGACGCGAGATCATCTCGTCGCTCGATTGGGTGGTGGAGCGCGGTCAGAACTGGAAGATCTCAGGTCCCAATGGATGCGGAAAATCCACCTTGGTCAATCTGGTGACAGGTGATCATCCGCAGTGTTACAGCAATAACGTCACCGTCATGGGGATGCGGAGAGGAAGCGGCGAATCAATCTGGGATGTGAAACGTTTTGTGGGAATTCTCTCTCCGGCTCTTCATCAACAACACCGGGTTGGCTCGACGGCTCTTGAGGTTGTGGTATCAGGCTTCTTTGATAGCGTAGGGCTGTATCGCGAGGTGTCGCCCGAACAATGGAGAGTGGCAAGGGAGTGGCTTGAAGTCGTGGGCATGACCGAATGGAGCAGGAGAGGATTCCGGAGTCTCAGCTACGGCCAGCAGCGGCTTTTATTGGTGGCCCGGGCTCTTGTGAAGCAACCACCGCTTCTGGTTCTGGACGAGCCATGCCAGGGGCTCGATGCCTTGAACCGTGCTCTCGTGTTGGAGGTGATTGATCGGATTGCTTCGACCGGTTTGACGCAGATCCTTTACATCACGCACGAGCCGGAAGACCGCCTGGAATGTGTGACCCATGAATTGCGCTTCATGGAGACTGGCTTTGTGGAGCGAAATCGCTAGAGCAATGGGCGTGTCCAAGTCGAATGAGATCAGAACCTCCTGGAAAGCCCGCACGAGTGGGAAGGTGGGAGGCTGGCTGATTCGACTTTTGGGAATGACCTTGCGACGCGAATTCGTGGGGCCGGTGGAGGAGATCAATCGCTCGGAAGGCCCGGTCATTCACGTGCTGTGGCACAACCAAATCATGGCTTCACCGCATATCTATCGAAAGATGTATCCGAAGAGGCCCTCGGTGGTTTTGACGAGTGCGAGCAAGGATGGAGCAGTTCTGGCGGCGGCGGTGGGTGTTTTTAAAGTGGGCGCGGTTCATGGCTCGAGCAGTCGCCGGGGAGCGGCGGCTCTGGTGGCGTTGCGAAAGGCTGCCAAGCAGGGAAAGGATCTCATTTTTACCCCGGACGGTCCGAGAGGACTGAGATACAAAGTGCAACCCGGAGTGATCAAGGTGGCCCAGACAACCGGGCTGCCTTTAGTGGTGTTCCGGATTCAATATCAATCGTGCTGGACACTGAAAACCTGGGATCGTTTCCAGATTCCCAAACCTTTCAGCCGGGTGAAGATCACTGTGGAGAAACCCTATGCCCTGAAGCGCGAGATGGGTGACGGAGAGTTCGAAGCGGCACGGCTTACACTTGAGAATTCGCTCATGGAAGGTATCACGGAAGTTTCAGACGATGGCAAAGACGATTGACGGGAAGAAGGTGGCAGCAGAGGTGCTGGAGGAGTGTGCAGCCGAGATAGCGGAGTTGAAAGAGAAGGGGATTACTCCCGGCCTTGCGGTGGTCTTGGTCGGCGAAGACCCGGCAAGTCAGGTCTACGTCAACTCCAAGGTCCGGAAGTGTGCGGAGCTCGGTCTGCATTCCGAGAAGATCGTGCTGTCAAAAGATTCAACCCAGGAGGAAGTTCTATCGGTGGTGGAGCGATTGAATCAAGACGACGCCATCCACGGAATCCTGGTGCAGTCGCCGCCACCTCCGCAGATTAACGAAGAGGCCATCGTGCGGGCGATCGATCCCGCCAAAGACGTCGACGGTTTCCATCCCGAGAATGTCGCCAAACTGGCCCTGGAGGACCCCACGGGATTTGTTCCGTGTACCCCGGCCGGTTGCATGAGGCTGATCGAGTCCGCAGGCGTCGAAACCAAGGGCGCTGAAGCAGTGGTGGTGGGCCGCAGCATGATCGTGGGCAAGCCGATGGCTCTTTTGCTGATGGCCCGCGGAAGCGATGCCACAGTCACGGTGGCGCATTCGCGCACCAAGGATCTCGCGGAAGTCTGCCGTCGGGCCGACATCTTGGTCGCGGCGGTGGGAATTCCGGAATTGGTCAAAGGAGACTTTGTGAAGGAAGGAGCAACGGTGATTGATGTCGGGATCAACCGGATTGACGATGCCAACGCCAAGAAAGGCTATCGTCTCTGTGGCGATGTCGCCTACCAAGAGGTCGCGGAAAAAGCCGGAGCGATCACCCCGGTTCCCGGCGGAGTGGGGCCAATGACAATCGCCATGCTCATGAAGAATACCATCAAAGCCGCCCGCCTTGCTTAAGGGAGATCTTGATCGATGTCGTTGAGGTATCGATTTTACTGATCCTACGAAGTTGGAAAATCGATTCTGGAGTTTTGGAACTTTGCCAAATGATCCGCAGGTGATTGGGAGACACGACGTTCCGGGAAAACGAGGTTGGCGATCCTTCTGGTCCCTCATCGGGATGCAGTCGGCCAATGCCTACAATGACAACTTTGCGAAGTTTGTCCTGATTTCCCTTGGAGTGGCTTTGGTGTCGATGGGACAAGGCTTCCCATGGATTGAGCACATTCTGGCAGCGCTCCTCGTCGTTCCCTATATCCTTCTGGCTCCGACGGCGGGTTGGTTGGGGGATCGCTTTGCCAAGAGCAGGGTCATCCGCTGGTCCGCCTGGCTGCAACTGGTGGTCTTGAGCATGATGATTGGCGGTTTGTGGTTCGGTTCGGCGTTCGGCGATGATCTTGGGAAATGGGCGTTGGCCTGGGTGGTCGTCTCCTTTTTTCTCCTCGCCGTTCAGTCCGCCCTCCTGAGCCCGGCCAAGAAGGGACTGGTCAAGGAACTGGTCGGAAGTGAGCGGCTCGGCTTTGCCAATGGAGTCATGGAGGGGACGGTTGTCCTCGCCATCGTTCTAGGGCAAATTGTCGGCGGCGTTTGGTTCGATGTCTGGGGAGTCCAAGAGGGTCTCGATCCCTGGAGAGCGGCCTTGATCCCGGTTTCGTGGTTGTTGGTGGGAGCGGTGCTTTCGCTCGTTCTCGCCTATTCGATTCGCGAGACCGAACCCAAGGCGAAGGAAAAGTACTCGTGGCCCTTGGCGATCCGCCATTTTCGCGACCTTGGAAAGCTCTGGGAGCAACCGTCACTTCGCCAAGCGAGCCTCGGGATTGCATTTTTCTGGGGCTTCGGAGGATTCCTGCAGCTGCTGCTGATCCAACGGGCACAAGAGGTTGCCGGCAGCATGGGTGGATTCGGACTGGAGACCGTCTTGGTTTGGATTCCGGTGATGGTGGGGATCGTCACTGGAAGTGCTTTGACAAGTTGGGTCTGCCGACGGTCGAATGAACTGGGCCTTGTCGTGATCGGAGGATTTCTCATGACGGCATCCATGCTGGGTCTCGGCGTCTATCCTTGGGATGACTTCGGGCTGCGCTTCTTCCTGGGGGTGGCCGGTGCAGGAGCTGCAATGTTGTTGGTGCCTTTGAATACCTTCTTTCAAGATCGTTTGAAGGAATCCGAGCGAGGCCTGATGCTCTCGGCCTCCAACCTTTGCGTCAATCTTGCCGGGGTGCTTGCGGTCGTCTCCCAGCTAACCCTCAAGGCCATCGGGATCCCGGTGATGGGTCAGTTTGTCATCGCCGGGCTTGTTTGTCTTTGGATCACTTTCGCCTCGCTGCGATTACTTCCGAAGGATTTCATCAGGTTGGTCTTTCTGGCTTTCTTCCGCTCGGTCTACAAGGTTCGGGCGCTGGGCGTGGAAAACATACCGAAGAAGGGGGGCGTGCTGCTGACTCCCAATCATCTCACCTATATCGATGCTTTCATTCTTTCCGCGGCCTGCCCGCGTCCCATTCGCTTCGTTCTCTTTGCCGATTGCTTCGAATACAAAATGGTTGGAGGATTTGCGCGGTTGTTTGATACCGTGGCCATTTCTCCGGAGTCGGCACGGGAAGGGATCCGGTTGGCGGCGGAGGCGCTCAAAGAGGGCTCGGTGGTTTGCGTGTTTGCCGAAGGGCAACTCTCCCGGACCGGAGGACTGAGCGAGATCAAGAAAGGCTATCAAATGATGGCCAAGCGGGGTGGAGCCGAGGTCTTGCCGGCCTACCTCGATGGGTTGTGGGGATCGATGTGGTCGTTCGCGGAAGGAAACTTTCTTCGCAAGTGGCCACGAAGAATCCGTGACGGGGTGACGGTGGCTTTTGGGAAAACGATGCCCTGGAATGGTGAGCTTCCGGCGGCTTTGCGGGAACTTTCTGTCGAGACCATGCGTGATCGAGAGACCGCCTTCTTTCGGACCAGGAAAAATGCCAGCCCCGAGGTTTCGGGTGACCTGCCGCGAAACTGGTCGGGGGTTCTCGAGCAATGTTGGAGCGACGACGAGACGGGGAGGGAAATGCGAGTGAACGCCTTGCAGCTTGGACAGGTCCATCTTGCCCATCGAAAGACCCGGTTGCTGGTGGAATGGCGGAAGGATGACCGACTCAGCGGGGTGTTGGGGATTCTCTGGCCATTGGCGGTGGGAGCGCGGGTCTCTCTTGCTGATGAACTCAGTGATCGGGAGATTCTCGCCAAAGTCTCGCGGGAGGGAATCAACGCCGTGGCTCTGAGAAGCGTGGCTGGCCGGGGAGAATTGATCGGGCAGTTGGCTGGCCGTGGGATTCTTGTATGGAGCTTTGATGACGAGGGTTTGAGCGACGGGTGCTTTTTCGGATGTCTGGTGAAAAGCGGACGGGTGGTGACTTTCGCGCGGCCTCACCCCGATTACGAAACCACCACCGAGCTTCCCCAAAGCGGATGGCGCGAGGGGAAACGCGGCAAGCTTTTGCCGGGGTGGTGCGCGGAGGAATTCGGTCCAGTTGACGAAGAAGGCTTTCTCCTGCCTTAAAGCGACGGGTTGACATTGGCGGGGGGACGGTATTGGTTCCGCGCATGCAAAATCAGGACGAAGAAACTGACGTTGTCGCCGAGGAGGCGGAAGTTGCCGGGGAGCCGGCGGCGACCGACGAGGTGACCTCTGAAGAGGAAACCGAGGCCGTGGAGGAGCCCCTCACTCCGGAAATGGAGGCGCTCAAGTGGAAAGAGGCCGCCATTCGTTCAGCAGCTGATCTCGACAACTACCGCAAGCGCATGGCGCGTGAGCGGGCCGAGGATTTGCGTTTTGCCCGGGCCGGTTTGATCGAAGAGCTGCTTCCGGTTTTTGATAACTTTGCGATGGGGCTTCAAATGGCCGAACAGGATCAGGACTCAATGATCTACAAAGGCATGGCCATGGTGAAGGGGCAGCTTGATGATTTTCTCGAGGCGCAGGGCGTCAAGGAGGTGGCGGCCGAAGGTGTTTTTGATCCCAACTATCATGAA
>JASFWU010000139.1:0-7119 GCA_050049035.1 Akkermansiaceae bacterium
TGTCGCCCTTCTTGCGATACTTCTTAATCGTCGCCGCCATCTCTTGCATTTCCGTCTCATCCAGCGGCTGATAGCTCGCGGTTGCTCCACGCTTCTTGGCCTCGCCATAAATGAGATTCATGTCCCAGTGATCCCAGAACACCTTCATCACGGTGATCCGGTTCTGGATACGGAAGGCGGACACCCCTTCGATGAACCACTGTCGCTCGGCCTCGCGGATCACCTTTTCAAAGTCCGCCCGTTGATCCTCAAGATAAGGAGACCACGGGTTTCCTTTGGCATCCTTCGACACCTTGGTGGTGTCCTCGGCCACTTCGTAAGGTGCTTTCTTGTAGGCGATGATGCCTCGGAAAATCGCATCGGCGTCCTGCTTGTCGATATTCCCGAGAAACTCTGATCGCTGGATACGATAGGTTCTCTCTCCGGGAAACATCCGCTTCCGCATTCCCGGAAACGGGGTTTCAAATCTCTCCACCACAGGAAGAAGCGACTCGTGCTTATCTCCATGGATCTCCCGGAGAAACCGATCCATGTTCACACCGGTCGAGAGGAACTCCTCACGTCTCCGCACGACTTCCCGGTGCTCAAGTTCGTCCTGCATCAAGGCATACATCGCCGGGTAATTCGCCTTCATCACGGAATCGGACGACATATGCGCGGCGATCCGTTTGGCATTGCCCACCATCGTCAGAAGATGACCGGTTGTAAGCCCTTCCTTGCCGTAGTAACGAACACCGACCTTCTCGGGCAGGAGAAACGGATTGATAATCGTTCGGCGGAACTTGTCACCGCGCTCCGACTTAGGGCTCCAGTGAATTCCGCTGTCGCCACGTACGACATAGTTCGTACCGTAGATCTTGCGGGTCGGCTTGTAATCGAGAAGACGGTTCGCTTTTTCGTTGAAGATAAACTCGCTGATCATCCAGCGACGGTCATGGGTAAAGCCCGGGCGATCCGCATACTCACCGGAAAACAGGTCCTTGTGCTTCACCACGTTCCCGTATTCAAAGCGTGTGAGCTTTTCGGCCAGAGCCTTGGCGGCATCACCGGTCAACTGGCTGTCCAACCACCGCATCAGGATCTTTCGTTCGCCTTCTTTTGGCTGATCCGCCTTTTCGGGTGGCATATCCTCGAAGTGAACGGCTTCCTTTGCCAACGCATAAAGTTCCTGCAGGTCCACCGGATCGATCGTCTCGAGTTTATCGAGCCGGATATCGCCCTTTTGCTTTTTGGGTCCGTGACAGGAAACACAGTAAGTTTCCATCACCTTCAAGGCCTGGTCATGCAGCTCGGTTGGATTCAGCTTCACTTCGGAATCCCCGGGATCTGCTTCCACCGGACCTGTCAGCAAGCCCACCACTGCGAAGCCAACCCCCAACAAATGGGAGCGGCGGTTCCAAATCATCATACGACCACTCTTACTCATCGTTCTTTTGTGCAGCTTCAAAAATCGTCTCCCTGAAAGGAAGACTGTTGGCGACCTGCTGGAACAGGCTAAGCCACGTCCCATTGTTCTCACAGAGGTTTTTCGTGATATTGTCCACGACAACCTGGTCACGATGGGTCAGCTTTCGACAGAGCGCATAAGCCAGGGTTTGCTCAACGACATTGCGCACGATCCCCTCCCGTTGCTTGGTGAGAAGAATCGATTTGAGCTCCGCAAAATTCTCAACCGACTCACCGCCAGGCAGCTTCCCCGAGGTATCGATTTTCGACGGCTTCTGCTTCAAACGTTCTGCTGAATGTAGGAACTGGCCCGACCTATCATAGCCTTCGAGCGCAAAGCCCAGCGGATCGATTTTCTCATGACACCGGGCACAACTGGCATGACTGCGGTGGAGCTCAAATCGTTCCCGGAAGGTCAGCTTCTTCCCCGGAGGGTTACCCTTGATCGGCGGGGTGTCTGCCGGAGGTTCACCAACCCGCACTCCCAAAATTCTCCGCAACATCCAGGTGCCCCGCTGAATGGGTCCCTGGTTCATGGTCAAGATTCCGGGCATAGTGAGAAGCCCTCCACGTCCCTCGGCATGCACCAACTCAAGCCGTTGATGGGGCGTCCGTTGACGCTCGATTCCCTTCGCCTTTGTAAACCGTTTCAACTGCTGGCGATCCTTGCCGTAAAAGCCCGAGGTGCCTTGATTCACAAAGGTCACTTTGGAATCGATCAACTCCATGACAGGTCGGTTCTCGGTGAAGAGGTAGTTCAGGAACTCCACGATCTGAACTTTCAAGGCATGATGACGAATGGGATCCTTGCCGACAAGATCATCGAGATTCTTGAGAGCCAACCACTGCTCGCCGAAACTCTCAGCGAGACTTCGAGCCTTCGTGGAAGAAAGCATCCGAACCACCTGTGCATTCAACACCTTCCCGTCGGCCAATGAGCCATCAGCCGCCAAGCGAGTGAGTTCGTCGTCCGGGCTGTCTTCCCAAAGGAAATAAGAAAGGCGCTCGGCGAGCTCATAGGAGTCAACAGGCTGCTGCTTGCCCGGATCCCCAGTCATCAAAAGTCCCCGATAAAAAAACGCAGGCGACAAGAGGACGGCTTGAAGCTCGAACTTCGTGGCCGCAACAAGATCGACTCCTGTCTTTCCCTCAATCCCGGAGAGCATCTTGGACAAGATCTCGTCAGGCACAGGACGCCTCCATGCCTTTGGAGCAAAGACTCGAATCAATTTCTCTGCTTGCTCAGGGGCCAAGTCCTCCGCCCTCCATTCAGCAGACAAGGTCTCACCCAGCAGCCCACCAAGTTGCTCGCGACCACTTAGGGAGAACAACTTCTCCAGAGCTGCCTGGCTCAGATGGTGATACTGCTCCAAAACGACGGGCGAAAGTCGCGCCCGATGGGTGTCATTGATGAAGCCACTATCGCCCGGCGGGTCGGTGGGGAGAAGTTTCAGCACCAATGACTGCTCGCCAGCCACGGTCTGCTCTGCCGTCACCACCGCGACTTCGAGATCGAAGCCAAAAAGTGAGCGCAGGGTATTGCGATATTCCGGACCTGAAAGACGGCGGGGAGTGAAGATCGATGGCTTGGCTTCAATCGTCGCATTCTGCCGCTGTTGGACCCAGCCGAGGATGACCTTCTTCCGCTCCTCGCTCAATTGCGGTTCGTCTTCGGGCGGCATATCACCGGCCTCAATCACTTCGACGACCGTTTCCCAGAGTTCAAAATTCGCGTCGGCATCTTCGTCGGTTAGGATTTTTGAAAAGTCGACGTGTCCTTTGACCTTCTTCCCGCCATGGCACTCCAGGCAGGACTCTTTCAGAATGGGCAGAACCGTCTTCTCAAAGCCGCCATGTGACCACGGACAAGCTACCGCAATCGAAAGCGCTGTGAGGAGAAACCGCATCACGCCATACTACAGCAAACGGTCCCTCGATCTCTCAGGGAAGTCAGGGTCGATGATTAACCGCCCAGCAGCCCCAAATCATCCTTACCTCCGCCAAAGGTTCCGGCATCGATATTGTGCTTGTGAAGCAACTCGAGATAGAGATTCGAGAGACGAGTTGGCTTTTCAAAAACGGTGTGGGCCTGGTGCTTGTATCCTCCTCCCGCGACGATGATCGGAAGGTTGTCGCAGGTGTGATTGGAAGAATCACCGAAGCTGCTCCCGACTACAACCGTGGTGTGATCCAGCAAGGTACCTCCCTCTTCCTCAATACCCTCCAGCTCGGTCAAAAACTCATTAAGGCGACGCACGATCTCTTGCTCGATTTTACAGAGCTTCCCAAGGACATCCTTTTTCCCGCCATGATGAGAGAGGGTGTGCCATCCGCCGGTCGCACCGGGAACCGAGATTGCTCCGTAAATCCAGTCGAGCGAAATGGTAATAACTCGGGTGGAATCGGTTTGAAAAGCGAGCTTGGAGAGCTCGAAGAGATTCCGGACTTTGGCTGAAAAGGCAAACTCCTGGTCTTCGATCAAGGAGTCGGGCACCTCGGGCTTTTTGGTCTTCAACCAAAACTCCTCGTGCTTGAGCTGAGCCTCCAGTTCGGCGATGACCGTTCGATAGGATTCGATCTTCGATTGATCGCCTCCCTTTTTCTTCAGGTGATCCATGTCCCGATAAAGCGAGGCTACAATTTGCTGGTCGTTTTTGATCTGTCGACGCTTGGCACTGAGATCCTCCTCTCCGAAGAGCTTGTCGAAAATCGCCCGCTCATCGTGCATGGGAGGAATGGCTACCCCGCGGTCATTCCACGAGCACCCCCATCCCCGGTCATAAATGCTGAAGGACAGAAATGGGAATCTGGTGTCGCCTCCCATCTCACGAGCAAGAATCTGGTCGGCCGAAATGGTGTTGGTAAAGTTGGCGGCCTCCGGGGTTGGAGCTCCGGTCAGAAAGGACTTCTCCGAGTCATGATTGCTCGTATCCATCCCCGGGTGATAGATGTTCTGAAACACCGTCATCTTGTCCAAGACATTGACCCCTCCGAGATACCCGGAAGTTGAAAGGTCTCCTCTCTTCTTCGGAAAGAAATTCGGCTCGTAGAAGCCCAGCGAGTTACAGATGAAAATCACCCTTTTGGGTGGAGCCTTCTCCCCGGCCTGACCGGCAGCCCGCAGACCAAGCGACTGAAGGGCGAGAGGCAGGGCGGCTCCAAATTTCAGGAACTCTCGTCGGCGATAGTCTTTCATTTCTTCGTATCTCCCAGTGAGTAGACCAACACTTCAATCACGAGATTCCTCAAACGTCCATGATCGGGTTTCTCTCCCAGATGGTTCCAGAGATCAAGACGTTGGGACAAACCCGGCTTGGTGCCATTGGCATACTCAAAAAATTTCTTTGCGAAATTATAGGCGATCTTTCGCTCGCCGGCGAGAAGGACCTTTTTGAGCCCGAAGATATCAGTGAACTTCTCGTCATTGATCTCCCCGGACGCGTCGACGGCCTCTCCCATCTTGAAGTATCCCTGTGGACGATAAACAAAGGTGCTTCGGTGCGGTTGCTTGATTTTATATCGTCCCCGCCACTCGCCGGTGGCATCAAAATTCTCCAGGGCGAAACCGTAAGGGTCGATACTCTTGTGACAGGCATAGCAGGCCTTGTTGCTCTTGTGTAACTCGATCTGTTCCTTGAGCGTTCTGGCATGACCATGCTCGGGCTCAAGAGCGGGCACGCTTTCGGGCGGCGGAGAAAGAGGCGTCCCCACGATGTTTTTGGAAATCCAGGCTCCGCGCAAAATCGGTGAGGTGTCGTATCCATCTGTCGTCACCTTGAGAACACCGCCCATCGTGAGAAACCCTCCCCGCGGGCTTCCCTCTGGAAGTTTCACTTTCCGTAAGTCCTGTCCAATGACTCCCTTCACTCCATAATGCCGGGCCAGGCGTTGGTTCAAAAAAGCAAAGTCGGAATCGATCAACCTTCCGGCCGGAAGGTTTTCCTGGATGAGATGCCGGAGATACGCCCGGGCTTCCATCGGCAGATAAAAATCGAGGAGATCATCATAAAGCGGGTAGAGTTTCAAAGAAGGTGTCACCTTGTTCAGACCTCGCAAGTTCAGCCACTGATCACTGAAGGAACGAATCATGCGCTGACTCCGGTCATCGTCGAGCATCCTCCGAATCTGACTCCGCAGAACTTCCCCATGGAGCTGGTCGGTGGAGGCGAGACTCAACAACTCTTCATCAGGAACAGAAAGCCAAAGGGCTTTGGCCAAACTTGCGGCCCTGGCATAGGACAGGTTGGCATGTTCACCCGGCGTCATCAAAAACCGAGGCGAACAGATGATGGCCTTGAGACCCAACTTTATCGCCTGCACAAAATCGCCTTCCTTTTTCAACGAAGCCAGCGCCGTCTCGAAATAGGGCGCGAGTTCCTCATCGCTTGCCTTCGATGAGAAAGCTCTCTGGGCAAAATTCCCAAGGACTCGCTTGAGATCGTCAGGTGACATGGAGGCAACCGAGACCTCGGCCAATTCCTCGGGCTCCTTGAAATCAGTCACTACATCCAGGCGCCCGATGGAGGCAATCGACTTCCCATCGAGTGACACCGCATCGGTCACGAGTAGCTTGATGTAACGACTCTTGGTCTCCGCCGGAAAGGTGATCGGCTGCTCATTGGCGAATCTGACATCGAGATGCCCCGACATGACCTTCTTGTCCCACGACTCGCCATCATCCGAGTAGTAGATTTCGTATGCCTTGACCAAGCCGTTGCCATTGCCGCCTGCCCAGGTAGCGAAGGACAACCCCTTGATCGCTACTTCGTTCGGGTTCTCAAAAATAACATAGTGGGGAGGCTTGGCGACGGTGGGTGAAAAGCGGGTGTGCCAAAAGGTCAGATTGGAACCATCCTGCATTTTCTCCTTCTCCATCCCTTTTTGAAAGCTGCTGACCTGAACCGATCCACCAATTCGTTTGAGGTTGGTTTGAAAACCGGGTCGATCATGAAGCTCTCTTGTCCCGGCCTTGACCGGAAGGTCTCGAAAGATCTGTTGAAAGGACTTCGGCGGCCACGAGTCCTGCACCGGACCACGAACATTCAGCTCTTTAATGTAAATTCCCTGCTTGGGATTTCTTTGACGAAAATTGTGACGGGAAAAGCAGTGAACCGACACACTGTCACCCGGCATTAGGTAAGCCCTGACCGTCTTCGACTCGACTTCCTTGTTCCCCACCGAAATGACTCCCAGCATGCGCTGCGGCTGCGGCCGGTCGTCTGCATAGTAATACCGTCCCGCATGGACTTGCAGGCTCATGTCATCTTCAAACTCCGCGACCTTGGCCGCCTCAAAGGTCAGATCATACCAACCCGCTACCGGCGGACTAAAACCCTCGTAGAAGAAAGAATAACTGTTGCCATTGTTGGACCGGGTCCAGGAGAAGAGAGTCCCGTCGCGATAAGGCCGGTGAAAACTCCGGTACATTTCATGACTGTCGCGAACCTTGTTCGTGGTCCATCTCCGTTCCGCCGGAAAACCATCCGAGGGGAAGGCGTGTTCAAGCATTTCATCGGCGATCGAAAAATAAGATCCCAGCATCTCGCGGCTAAGCTGAATTTTACGACTGGAATCGAAGTCATTCGTTCCCCGATCTTCCGGAATCCGTCCGGTCAAATCAAGATTCACCCCTAGGAGATCATTGAGGGAATGCACAAACTCATGTCGGCTGAT
>JASFWU010000027.1:0-14814 GCA_050049035.1 Akkermansiaceae bacterium
TGATTCGACGAAAACTTTTGTCATCCCTCACTCTTTGCTGCTTTGCCAGCCACTTGAGAACCTTCTGTTTCTCTTCAAGGACGGGCCGCTCCTTATCAGCCGGAGGCATCTTGTCTGTCAGGAGATTCTCAAACATCAGGGTGCCATCGAAACCTTCCCTTCCGAGCAGCATCTCGAGATTGAAGTTTCCTTTCGCTGAAGCATCGTCGTGGCAGTCGAAACAATAGGTTTCAAGGATATCCCGAATTTCCTCATCAATCGCAGAGAGGTGGGAGGTAACCAAGGCGCAAATCAAAAGCGCTACGATCCTTGAGTTCATGGTAACAACTGTGACGACCTCTTCATTAGCCACAAAAACGCTCCAGTTGAAGAACCTCTTTCAATCACCAGATATTCTGGTGAGAAACGGCCGGAAAATCCATCACCCGTTTGTTCGCCGGGAGGAGGTGCGAAGACTCACAATATAAACCACCACGGCAGTCCAAATGAGGGCAAATGAAGCCAGGCGGAGAGGTGGCAGCGGTTCATCGTAACGCAACCAGCCCAGAAGAAACTGACCGGTCGGGCCGATGAATTGCAGAATGCCAAGAAGGGACAAGGTGATTGATTTCGCCCCGCGTGCGAAAAGAAGGAGAGGAGCCGCGGTTACGAGCCCGGTGGCAACTAAAAGGATGGTCGTTACGAAGTCGGCACCAAAGGTCGCGCGACTCGTCGAGGTGAGGAAAACGCAAAAAGCCAGAGCAACTGGAGCGAGGAAAATTGTTTCAACCGCCAGGCCGGAAAAGGAACCGAGCGAACTCTGTTTCTTAATCGTTCCATAAACCGCAAAAGTCGAAGCTAGACCAATGGCAAGCCAGGGGACCCCAGAAATGGCCGGGAACTGCAGAACCACTCCCACCATTGCGATGGCAATCGAGACAAACTGGAGTCGGGTGTGTTTCTCTCCCAAAACCAAACAACCGAGGAGGAGGTAGAGGAAAGGATTGAGGTAGTAACCAAGGGCTCCTTCCAGAACCCGATCAGTCATCATGGCCCAAACATACAACAGCCAGTTGCCGATGAGGCAGGCCGCCGCCAAGCCATGGATGGCAAGTGTTCTGGGATCTTTAAACGCCCCGAAAGCAGACATCAAAGATCCTCGATAAAGAAGGACGATCGCAACCACTGCCAACGACCAGAGAACACGATGAGCGGTGACTTCGAAGACTGAAACACCCCCTAGGAATTTCCAAAAGACAGGCATGACACCCCAAAGGGCAAAGGCCGCACACGCTGAAAGTGCTCCCCGGGGATCTGTCGATTTGGAAGAATAGATGCGTGGTTTTGTGCGAGGGGAAGGCTTCTGTCGATCGCTGAATTCCCAACAGTCTGGAGTTCCCTATTGAAACTTCACGAGTCCCTTCTCATCGACCGAACACTCGAATTTCTCGCCACCGGCGTTCACACGCAACGTTCCACTTCCCCAATCTGATTCGATCACCGCACTGCGATAGAGAGCGGCATTCTTCAGATCCCTCCTCTTGCCGTTACGCCACACTCCGAGATCCAGCGGATTGTCGTTCCAGTGAATGCCGAGCCATTTCCCGTTACTTGATTTGTAACGTACCACGCCCTCGCCAAGTTCCTTCAAATCCACTTCGGCCTTCGCCACGGCTTGCTTGAACTTGGCAAATGATCCGTGTGATTCCTTTTCGCCCACCTCGATGGCGAAGCCGCAAAACTTGGCACTACCAGTTCCCTTTCCGCTGAGCACCTTGTGTCCCGGGAAGCGTGACTTCTTCGCCTCTCTTAGCTGCTTGGTGAGAGCTCCATCCTCTTTGACCCCACTCGTACCCAAACCGCGAATGGCCACCCAGGTGCGATCCGCTTCGAGAAAAGTCACGCCATCCTCCCGGGACACTTTGATGTCATCGGGAACGACCCACAACCAGGGCGACCCGCCATCCTTCACTAACCACAAAGCGATATTTTCCAATTGAGCCACGCGGTTTTGCGCCGCAACCACTCCCTTTTGATACATCGGAGAACCGGGATAGATGGGATTGGCACTCGGCGAGGCGTGAAGGGCCACCGCCCCGTCCTTCTCGTCAAACACGAGCATCTTGAATCCATTAACATCTCCCCCGTCAACCGAGGTTCCTCCGGTCAAGGAACCCATCAGGTAGCTGTTCGCGACATACTGGGTTTCGGCATACTCCGGTTGGCTCTCGAATTGATGCTTCGTGGTAGCGTCATAGGCCGGCTTCCAGGAGAGGATCTCCATCGGACGATCGAAGTTCTTCCGTGCCAGATTCATGACGGCAGCCGGAGGACGATAAGCGCTGGTGATTTGATGAACCTCATCAGATTCCCAGTGGTCCTCTTTCCCTTTGGGATGATCCCCAAACCAAACCCACAGCGAGTTTGCAGCACTTCCCCCGAAAGGCTGGGCATGATTGTAGTCGCGCTTGGTCGGACCATTGAAGCCACCCCGCCAGTATTTCACCGCCCCGGCGGCCGCATAGAAATCAAGGCACGCCTTGGCCGCCGCTTTCACCTCTCTGTCTTTCGCAAAATCATAAAGGTTGAGCAATGGACCAATGGAATGCCCGTGGTAGTTTTCGGAGTCCCACTCACCAATCCCAATCCGATAAAGGGTCTTGGTGTAGTTGAGGAGATGTTCCTTGTAGAGCGCGGTCGTCGCTTTGTTCCCGGTCTCCTCTGCCATTAGGTAAACGCTGGTCACGCGCATGAGATAAAGATTCTCGGTGCTCCGGATATCGACCCATGAATTTCGCGCATCGGGCCCCCATCCCTGCTTTGGCCATTTGTGAGCATAGTGCGGCCGACGAAAAGGATCCTTTGCCGTCCATTTTTTCGCCCCCTTGAACATGGTCTTGCGATAGCCCGGGTCCAACAAATCACCGAAGTAGAAATACTTCCTCATCTGGTGCTTCAAGGTGAAGGCCGCGTAGTAATCGATCCCGTTGGTTTCGCGATGCCATTCCTGATGCTGGTGATCGCGCGCCTGAAGCTGTTTCACTCCTTCCTCGTTTCCTGCGAGAATGTGGGCCATGAGATAGCCATAGGTTCGCTTCTCATTCTCGAAGTAGGTGTTCACCCCGGCCTTGGTATCCCGTCGCTGAGCGGTGATGATTCTGTGGGCACGTTCCTGAAACTCCCTCTCCCATTTTTCGGACCACTCATTCCGCAACTCTTTAGGAACGTCTTTCGATCGATAAACCGTGCGCCCGTTTTCCTTCGACACCTTCCCCGAGAGGTTCAACTCTCCGAATACGGTCCCGGTGACCAGCGCCATCATCAAAAACTCCTTCAAAATGTTCATTTGATTTCCCTACTACGAACCACTGGTTTCAATCCTACAAATCACCTTTGGAACACCGAGGCCTTCTCTCTGAAACCCGGGCAATCATCTTTCTTTCCGTGCGGTCAATTCGATGAAATGATCCCCAAAATCCCATGAACAAATCGCTCTCTCCCATCAACTGGCTGATTCCCCTGTTTCTTGTCTACATTTTACCAGCGGAAGCCTCCCTCAAAGTCGTGATGAATGAAAAAGCGGGAAGCCTGGAGGTCTTCCGGGAAGGCAGCGCCGAACCCATCATCACGCAGAACGCCAAGGAGGATTTTCGCCCTTACCTTCACCCGATCGTCGCGCCCGATGGCAAAGGCGTTCTCACTGAGTTCAGCCCGGGGCATCACAAGCATCAAACCGGGCTCTACTGGGGATTCACGAGAGTCAATGGACGCGATTTTTTCCACCATCCTGGCAAGGGCTACTGGAAGAAGAAGGATCTCAAGGTCCTCACCGGCTCCGGAGAGGAAGTCTCGTGGCAAACCAGCTATGACCTCCTCGACGATGCTGGAAAGCCCCTTCTCACTGAAACCCAGACCTGGACGCTTCGAGCCGATCAAAAGGAATACATTCTCGACCTCACCTGGAGCGGCGAGGCCAAGCAAGCGGTCACCATCGGACGATACGACTACGGTGGTCTTTTCCTCCGCATGCCCTACCGCAAAGGCATGCCGGCTCATGTGGTCAATTCCAGTGCCGCCGTCAACCAACGGGCCGAAGGAGAAAAGGCGGTTTGGCTTGATCTCGGCATGCAGGTTGAAGGACGCGATGACCTCGCCCATATCACCTTCTTTGATCATCCGGGGAACAACGGCTTCCCGCAACGATGGCGGGTTGACCATCAATTCGGCGTGGGACCGTCCCGGGCTCGCACGGGCGACTGGAAATTCAAGAAAGGACAAACGCAAACCGTCCGACATCGTTTGGTCGTTCATTCAAAGAAAGTCGATCAAGCGGACATGACCCAACGCTGGGCGAAATACACCGGCAACCCGGGCAGCCTGCGGGCTTTGTGGAGACTCGATCAAGAACATGCCCGCAAGGCCAAGTTCCTTGCCCCCAAGGAAGCGCTGCAAGCGATGGCCACACAGGGTGGTTTCAAGGCCAACCTCTATGCCAGCGAACCAATGATCACGCAACCGATGGCCTTTTGCTGGGACGATCGGGGGCGCCTTTGGATCGCCGAAAACCGCGACTACGAAACCCGCCAACGGGGCTTCGCCAACTCCGGAGACAGCCGCATCCTGATCCTTGAGGACACGAATCGTGACGGCGTTGCAGACAAGCGCACCGTCTTCGCCGAAAAGATCCCCTTTCCCGCCGGCATC
The DNA here is from genome assembly GCA_050049035.1 of Akkermansiaceae bacterium. Classification (GTDB taxonomy): domain Bacteria; phylum Verrucomicrobiota; class Verrucomicrobiia; order Verrucomicrobiales; family Akkermansiaceae; genus SW10. The sequence continues at coordinate 4,684 of JASFWU010000027.1, forward strand.
GCGGTAGGGCTAGACGGACTCTGGCTCGGCGCTCCTCCCAACCTCCTCTTCGTGCCCGATCGCAATCGCGACGACAAGGCCGAGATGGACGATATCGAAGTGCGCCTGACTGGATGGGGCATCCGCGACCGTCATGAAACCCTGAACAGCTTTCACTGGGGACCCGATGGCTGGCTCTACGGCTGCCAGGGCTTCGCCACTCCCTCCCGGGTTGGAAAACCAAAAGGCAAAGGCCAGCTTTTCAAACACCGGGACCCTTTCCCAAAGAAGATCGAGTTCGAAGGAGAACCAGTCGACATCAATGGCGGAGTCTGGCGATACCATCCGACCAAAGATCGCTTTGAGGTGGTGGCCCACGGCTTCAGTAATCCGTGGGGAATCGACTACGACGCGAAGGGCAACTTTTTCATCACCGCCTGCGTCATTCCGCACATGTTTCACGTCATCCCCGGTGGAATCTACCACCGTCAGGGAGGGCGGCACTTCAACCCTTACGTTTACCAGGACATTCGCACGATCGTGGATCATTCGCACCGTTCAGCCCACGGCGGAGCGCGCATCTATCTATCCGATGCCTTCCCTGAAAAACACTACGGCAATCTCTTCATGTGCAACCTCCATGAACACGCCGTCCTCGCCGACATTCTCACTCCAAAAGGTTCCGGCTTTGTCGCCAGTCATGGACGCGATCTGGCCCATGCCAATGATGCCCAGTGGGTCGGCTTCAGCATGGAGCTGGGACCGGACGGTGCCCTCTACGCCCTTGACTGGCACGATGGTGACATCTGTGGAAAGGACGTTCTGAATAAAGAGACCGGGCGAATCTATCGCCTCACTCCCGAGAAATCTCAGGCCGAGGATTGGCCCGGACGATACGACGATCTCAAAACACTCAGCGATCTCGACTTGGCAAAGCTTCAACTCCGCAAGAGTTCGTGGCATGCACGGCGGGCCCGGGTCATCCTGCAGGGTCGTACGATCAACAAGCCGATCGAAAACGACGCACTCTCGTTTCTTCAACAGACTTTCAAGAGTCATGCCAACCCTGACATCCGACTTCGCGCGATGTGGGCTCTCCATGTCACTGGATCTCTGAAGGAAGAGGAACTGATAACAACTCTATCTGATACCGATGAATATCTGCGCGCCTGGGCCATCGAGTTTCTCAATGAGGACAAAAAAGCCCCGGCTCAAGCGGTCGAGCTTTTCGCAAGGATGGCTGCAAGCGACCGCTCCCCCGCCGTCCGCCTTCGTCTTGCTTCCGCGCTTCAACGCCTCCCCGATGACTCACGCTGGCCGATCCTGAAAGGTCTCGTCTCGCATCAAAAGGATGCGGTTGATCACAACATCCCAAAAATGATCTGGTTTGGAGTCGAACCGCTCGTTCCCAGGTTTCCCGACGAAGCTCTCGAGCTGGCCCGGGAAAGCAAGATTCCGCTCGTCTCCGAGTTCATCGCCCGCCGGGCCGCTGATGCCAATCTCCTCGCTCCCCTCGTCAAGACTCTTCGTCAGGGTTCAGCGGGTGTCGTCCAACAAAGCCTCCTCAAGGGAATGCGCGATGGCTTGAATGGACGCAGAGGGCTCAAGGCGCCCGAGGGCTGGAATGCTGTCCGGGAAAAGTTCGCCCTGGCCGGAGGTGAAGAGCAAAGGCTCGTGGCTCAGCTCTCCCAACAGTTTGGGATCAAATCGGCCACTCGCGAGACCCTGGACCTCGCCGGCAATCCGAAGGCCCAGGCACCGAAACGCAAGGAGGCCATCCGTGCTCTCGCCAGCCAGAAGGAACCCGGTCTCATTCCATTGATGAAGACCCTTTTCCAGGATCCCGCGGTGCAAGTCGAAGCCATTCGTGCGCTGACTGCCTTTGACAACGGAGACCTCGGAAAGGAACTTCTCCGCCTCTACCCCAAGCTTCCCGCTACCGCGAAACAAGAAGCAGTCCAGGCGCTTGCCAGCCGACCGGTTTATGGAAACCAGCTCACCGCGGCCATTCGTGATGGCTCGATTCCCCGAAAAGAGATCCCGTCCTATGTGGCGCGACAACTCCGCCGCGTTGTCGGAAATGGCTTCCTCGAAGTCTGGGGTCTCATCGACCAGGGCTCAAAGGACAAGGCCGCGGCATTTAAGAAGTACGAAGCTCTTCTGACTCCTGAAAAAATCGCCAAAGCCGACCTCAAAAAAGGGCACGTTCTTTTTCAACAAAGCTGCATGGCCTGCCACCAGCTTCACGGCGAAGGAGGAAAACTCGGCCCCGACATCACCGGGGCCAACCGGGGCAACCTCGACTACCTTCTGCACAACATTCTCGATCCCAGCGGCATCATTCAGGACGACTACAAAATGGTCATGATCACCACCCGCGACGGACAGACCCTCGCCGGGAATGTCGTCACCGAAAACGAACGTCAGCTCACGCTGCGCATCGTGGGTCAGGAGGTGACTCTCACCAAATCAGAGATTCAGTCTCGCGAAGTTTCCTCCGTCTCGATGATGCCCGAGGGACTCCTGAGCAACCTATCCGACGAGGAAACAGTAAACCTCATCGGTTACCTCATGAAGCTGGAAGCTCCCAAAAAGTGAATCGGCGCAAACAGAGTCTTCTAAAAATCATTGGAAGTCTGCTCATCTGGGCAGGAACGAACGCCGCTCACGCTGCACCCAAAAATGTCGTCATCTTCCTCGTCGACGATCTCGGCTGGGCTGACCTGGGTTGCTATGGCAGCACCTTCTACGACACCCCGAACATTGACGCCCTGGCGGCCCGCGGCGTTCGCTTCACCGATGCCTATGCAACCTGCCACGTTTGTTCGCCCTCCCGCGCCAGCATCCTCACTGGGAGATACCCCGCCCGCATCGGCCTGACCGATTGGATTCCCGGCCGACGGGAGTTTGATTTCCAGAAGCTGATAAATGCCCCGAACCTCCAGGCCCTGCCGCTGAGGGAAATCACCCTGGCTGAGGCGCTCAAGCGTCGTGGCTACGCGACAGGACACTATGGCAAGTGGCACCTTGGCGAAGCTGAGGCAGGCCCCTTGCGCCAAGGATTTGATGTTCAGGTCCCACAAGATTGGTTCAAAGGATGGCCCGCTTCCGGCTATCATGCACCCTTCGAGCTGAAGGGACTCTCACCAAAAAACGAAGCTTACCTCACTGACAACCTGACCACCGAGGCAATCAAGTTCATTGAAGAGAACCCGGAGAAACCCTTCTTTCTCTACCTCAGTCATTTTGCCGTTCACGACCCAATCCAGGGGCGTGCCGACCTGGTCAATAAGTACGAGAAACGTCGGATGAAACTCGAACCCTCAAGGAAGCCCTTCATTCTCGAAACAAATCCCGATCGTAAAGTCGCGCTCTCTCAAAAGGATTTGGAGCAGAGGGAGAAGTCCAAACCATTCTCCGGATTCAAGGTCCTGCCCGACCGAACGGTGAAAGTCAAACAACGTCAGGACAACGCCCGCTTCGCCGCGATGGTCGAGGGCGTCGACGAAAGTCTCGGACGCATCGTTTCCACCCTGGAAAAGCTCAAGCTCAGGGAAGACACCATCATCATTCTCACCTCCGACAATGGCGGCATGTCCGGGGCAAACTTCGGAAACCCAAAGCGGGTCATTTCAGATGCAAAACTGGACTCCGCTTATTCGACCTCCAATCTTCCCCTTCGCGGCGCCAAGGGGTGGCTCTACGAAGGTGGCATTCGCGTGCCCCTGATCATCGACTGGCCGGGAAAAGGCCGGAAAGGAATGGTGAGTCGCGCTCCGGTCATCGGAACCGATCTCTATCCGACCGTTTTGGAGATGCTTGATCTCCCGGCGATGCCCAAGCAGCACCCGGATGGCCAAAGCCTCGCAAAAGCAGTTTCCGAAGGCCACCCGCCTGAATCACGGGCGCTCTATTGGCATTTTCCCCATTACAGCAATCACGGCATGCAAAGCCCGTGTGGCGCGATCCGACTCGGACGATTCAAGTTGATCGAGTATTTCGAAAACGGAACGGTCCAGCTTTTCGACCTCGAGAGCGACCCCGGAGAGCAAGTCGATCTCTCATCGACGAAACGAGAACTCACGAAAGACTTACTCGAAAAACTTCACCGGTGGCGAACCTCGGTCAATGCCACCATGCCGGCTCCAAAACCGAAGAAGCCCGGTGAATAAGACGGCCTCTCGCTTGCCTCTCCTGAGATCTACGGCATGCTCCCGCCATGCGATTCATTCTACCTTTGTTGTTCGTTTCCCTCCTCCACGCCCAGGAGGACAAAAAGCCGGAGAAAAAGGACTCTTCCAAGACGCCTCAGACCCAAGTCACCAAACAAGATATCGTCACGATTGACGGCAAGAAGATCGACTACAAGGTCACTGCCGCGACCCTGAACCTCAAGACGGACAAGAGCGAAGATCGCGCTTCTATTTTCCACGTCGCCTACGAACGCATCGGGATGAAGGACCGGCACAAACGCCCTGTCATGTTTGCCTTCAACGGAGGACCCGGATCCTCGGCGGTCTGGCTCCACATGGGAGCGCTCGGACCACGCATCGTGCCTACCACGGCTGACGGAACCCAGACCCTCCCGCCGCCTCTTACCGTCAAAGAGAACCCGTTCTCCATCCTTGATATCGCGGATATCGTCTTCATCGACCCCGTTTCCACCGGCTTCTCCCGGGCCGCCGGCAAGGCCAAGCCGAGCGAGTTTCATGGGGTCCAGAGCGACATCCGTTCGGTGGGAGATTTCATCCGGCGCTGGGTCACCGAGAATGACCGCTGGGGCTCTCCCAAATACCTCCTTGGTGAGAGTTACGGCGGGATTCGCGCCTCTGGTCTCTCCGATTTCCTGCAAGACGAATACGGCATGTCTCTCAATGGGGTCGTGCTCCTGTCCTCCCTGATTGACTTTCGCACTCTTCGCTCCAGCAACGGAGATGATCTCACCTACGCAGTCTTTCTCCCCGGCATGACCGCGACCGCTCACTATCATAAAAAGATCACCGGCAATCGCGATGAGCTGGTCGCCAAGGCCCGCGAGTTTGCTTTTGGGCCCTTTTACCAGGCTCTCTTGAAAGGTGCGGCGGTGCCTGACGAAGAAAAGAAAGTGATCGCCGAACAACTCTCAAAGTTCACCAGCCTTCCGGCGTCACTTTTTGAGGAAAACAATCTGCGGGTCTCCTCGACCCGTTTCCGCAAGGAGCTCCTTCGCGATGAAAAGAAAGTCCTCGGTCGCTTTGATGCCCGCATCGCCTGGCCGGCCACAGATACTTCCTCGCAATACCCCTCCTACGACCCCTCCTACTCGGTGGCCTACGGAGCCTTCTCAACAGCCATCAATGATTACCTCGGACGCGATCTCGGCTGGGAAGGGCATCACCCCTACAAGATCCTCACCGGAGACGTGCAACCGTGGAACTGGGGAGCCAGCAACCGGGTGGTCAGCATGTCCCGCAACCTTGAAAACGCTCTCATCGAAAACCCCAACCTCAGGGTTCTTGTCATGTGCGGGCATACCGATCTCGCCACTCCGCCGGCCAATATGCAATACAGTGTCGATCACCTTTTCAACGTGCCATCCGAACGACGTAATGAGATCAAGTTCACCTACTATGAAGCCGGCCACATGTTCTACCTCAACCAGCCTGATCTTGAGAAAATGCGCAAGGATCTCGTCGACTTCATCAAATAGTCGGAAAAAAGCCACTCTTCGGGAGAAAAACAGGAGGGAAGAGTGGCAGTCCCACAAGGACTCGAACCTTGAATGACTGAACCAAAATCAGCTGTGTTACCAATTACACCATGGGACTGGCGCGGCGGAGAAATAGAACCACCCTCACTTCCTTGCAAGGCCGAAATCTCCTGAATCGTCTTTTTTGTCCTGCTTTGCCAGAGGCTCGGTCTTGACCCGCGCCGCCCACAGACTGTCTTAAAAATTCACTGCTCAGAGTTCACTGTTCAAAGTTCAACACCCTTGACCTGAGCTCAAAAAACCAAGAACGTCTCGGCCGCGCATGGACTACGGCACTCTCATCGAAAAGCGAAAGGCACGCCTCACCGAGATCGAAAAACTCATGGAGGATCCGTCGTTTTTCAACGACCAGGCCAATTCCACCAAGTTCATGCGGGAACACCGCGGCCTCAAGAAGCTGCTCGATCTTTGGAACGAATACCAACAGGTCACTAGCGACATCAAGGGAAACGAAGAGCTCGCCAAAGGCGACGATCCCGAATTCGCGGCAATGGCAGAGGAGGAGCTCCCCGCGCTGCGCACCCGCTTCGAGGAGCTTTCCCAGGAAGTCCAATACGCTCTCCTTCCGCGCGACGAAACGGAAGACCGTGACGCCCTTCTCGAAATCCGGGCCGGTGCCGGAGGCGACGAAGCTTCCCTCTTTGCCGGTGAACTCATGAGCATGTTCCAGCGCTACACCGAAAAGCGAGGTTGGAAATACGAGCACCTGGAAAGCTCTCCGTCCGATGTCGGAGGCTTCAAGGAAGTGGTTCTAAAAATCACCGGCGAGGAAGTGTTCCGCTATCTCAAATACGAGTCCGGCGTCCACCGCGTCCAACGTGTTCCCGCCACCGAAACCCAGGGCCGCATTCACACTTCCACGGTGACCGTCGCGGTTCTTCCGGAAGCCGAAGAAGTCGATGTGCAGCTCAAGCCAGAAGACCTCCACATCCAAGCCACCCGGTCCGGCGGTCCCGGCGGTCAGCACGTCAATACCACGGACTCAGCGGTCCAAGTGACCCACCTGCCCACCGGGATTCAGGTCAAGTCACAGGACGGACGCTCACAAACCCAGAACAAGGAAAAGGCTCTCCAGATTCTTCGGGCCAAACTTTTCGAAGCCGCCCAACGGGAAGCGCAGGAAAGCTACTCCGCCCAGCGCAAATCCCTCGTCGGATCGGGCGACCGATCGGAGAAGATTCGCACCTACAATTTCCCCCAATCCCGCGTCACCGACCATCGCATCAACCACACCTCCCACAACATGGAAGGGATTATGAACGGCGACCTCTTCGAGTTCACCGACCATCTCCAGAAAGCCGAGATGGAACAACGCCTTGCCGAAGAAGAACTCGATTAAAGTGAGCTCCGGGAAAACGCTTCTGTCATTGCTCTAGAACCAAAGATCAACTAAACTGCCATCATGGACCTTGAGAAAGTCAAAAGCGAGGCGGCCGGTTTGTCCCCGGGCGACCAACGGCGTCTGGCTGCTTACCTTGTGTCCCTCCGCCACCAGCATTCAAGCGACCATCAAGAGAAGCTGGCAAAGAAAATCGACGATGACGACAATAGCCAGTGGGTCGATTTTGATGAGTTTGATCGACGGGTCTCCACTCCATGAGACCGTTTCAACTACTGATTTCACTCGAAGTGGTTGAGACGATTGAGAATCTGGACATCACGCCAGCCGACGGCTGAACAAACTTTCTCCCAATTTATTCACAATGACCACCATCCTCGATGTTCTCGAGAAAGGTTCCGCATTTCTGGAGCAAAAGGGAATCTCGGGCGCTCGTCTCAACATGGAGCATCTGGTGGCTCATGAACTCGGACTCAAGCGAATGGATCTCTACCTCCGCTTCGACCAACCGCTCGAAGAAGCGCATCTCGCGTCCCTCCGGGAAAAGCTGAAAAAACGGGGCCAGCACATTCCCTTGCAGCATCTTAATGAGGTTGTTCACTTCGGAGATTACACCTTCCACTGCGATGCCCGCGCCCTCATCCCACGACCTGAAACGGAGGAGCTGGTTTCCCTGGTCGAACGCACCGGCTTTACCAAACCGACTCGGATTCTTGATCTCGGATGCGGCTCCGGCGTGATCGGTTTGACCCTTGCGAAAAACCTGGGAGCATCCTGTGAACAAGTCGTTCTCGCGGACTTATCCACAGAAGCGCTTGCGCTTTGTGAACAAAATGCCGCCTCACTCGAGATCGAGGCAATGCTCGTTCAGAGCAATTTGTTTTCCGGAGTCGAAGGCCAATTCGACCTCATCATGGCAAACCTTCCTTACATCCCCGAAAGCGAGCGCAGTAATCTTGAACCCGAAGTCCTCCATGACCCGGAGATGGCGCTATTCGGAGGACCCGACGGACTCGATTTGATCCGGCCTTTCTGCGCCGAGTGTTCCGCCTTTCTCAAGCCGGGCGGGCTGGTGGCGCTCGAGGTCGGATACGATCAAGGGGATGGGGTACTCGAGCTTTTGAAACAAGCCGGCCTGACTGATCTTCAACTCGCGGAAGACTTGAATGGAATCCCCCGCTTTCCACTTGCACGAAAGGGTTAAAAATCCCAATTCCTTGCTCCTCATCCATGGACAAGCTTCTCGTACACGGCGGCGCCCCCCTCGCCGGCTCCATTAACATTTCCGGCTCCAAAAACGCCTCCCTTCCCATCCTCGCGGCCTCGCTTCTCACCGACCAACAGGTGGTCATCAACCGGGTCCCGGATGTTTCCGACACGAATTACATGCTCCAGATTCTCAGCCGTCTGGGATGCGAGGTGGAGCGTTACTCCGGCACCGTCAAGATCACCGCTGCCAACATTCAACCGGAGGCTCCCTACGATCTGGTCCGCAAGATGCGTGCTTCCATTTGTGTCATGGGACCGCTTCTGGCCCGTCTCGGGCGTGCCAGTGTTTCCATTCCGGGAGGCTGCGTGATTGGCGACCGCCCCATCGACCTCCACCTCAAGGGACTGCAGGCCATTGGGGCCCACATCGATACCGAAGGCGGCAACATTCTCATTGAAGCCAAGGATGGACTCCGTGGCGAAGAAGTCGACCTTCGCGGAAAACACGGACCCACCGTTCTCGGCACCGACAACCTCATGATGGCAGCGGTCCTGGCCAAAGGAACCACCATCATCGAATCGGCGGCTTGCGAACCTGAAGTGATCGACCTCGCCGAGTTCCTCAATTCGATGGGTGCCAAAATCGAAGGGGCGGGAACCAGACGCATCACCATCGAAGGAGTTCCCTCCCTGAGCGGGACTCATCACACCGTCATTCCGGACCGGATTGAAGCAGGCACCTTCATGGTTGCCGGGGCCATTGCAGCCGACCAAAAAATCACCCTCAACCGGGTTCGCGAAGACCACCTGACCGGAGCAACGGAAAAGCTCACCGAAGCCGGATACCGGGTCACCTTCAACCCAAGCGGCGACCAGGTCACCATTGAACCCGGTGACTCACCGGTCGGTTGCTCCATCTCGACCGCCCCTCACCCAGGTTTTCCTACCGACATGCAGGCACAGTTTACGGCCTTGTTTGCCACCACTCCGGGCATCTCGGTCATTGAGGACACCATTTTCCCTCAGCGCTTTATGCATTGCGCGGAACTCACCCGCATGGGTGCGGAGATCACGGTGGACAACGGGACGGCCATTGTTCACGGCGTGGACCAACTCAGTGCCGCTCCGGTGATGGCCTCGGATCTTCGGGCTTCCGCCGCTCTGGTGCTCGCCGCTCTGAAGGCAAAGGGCACGACCGAAATCAACCGCCTTTACCACATCGATCGCGGATACGAGATGATCGACGAAAAGCTCCTCCAACTCGGTGCCAAAGTGGAACGGGTCCGCGGGAGCGCATAAGCTGTCCCATTCCTCCCTTGCGGTGGTCTCGTCACAATCCTAGGGTGGCCGGACACACGCATGAATCCTCGGTTTCTTCTTTTCACCTTCCTCTCCCTCCTCGCCGCTTTCTCCCGCGGCGACCTTGTGGCGCATTACGACCTCGATGAAACAGACCCCGGTAGCAGTGTCGTTGCCGATTCCCTTTTGCAAAACGAAGGAGTCCTGATCGGCAGCTCCAATCCCACCAAGAATTTCACCTCGCCTCTTGGCACCGGCTACAACTTCCCGACCGCTTCCGGCTTCCGGATCAATCCCGCACCCGAGGTTCAACCCACCGATCAATTTACCATCACGTGGTGGTTTCGTCCGACGACCCGGACCTCTTTTGATCGTCTCTACGAGACCCTTTCGGGAACCGGAAACAATGGCTCGGGCATACGCATTGATCTCGGCTCTACCGGGACCAATCTCCGCTGCCTTCTGCGCGACGGCAATGGCAGCACGAATACAACCGTCCAGCACCCGCTCAATCTCAACTCGGGGGTTTGGTACTTTTTTGCCCTTCGTTACGACT
>JASFWU010000109.1:0-8208 GCA_050049035.1 Akkermansiaceae bacterium
AGGGCACAGAAAGAAAAAGCCCGGGCTTTGGGAGCGATCTAATTGGAGAGCGAGAGAAACCTTTTTCCTCCCTGACCCCAAATCATCACTTTTCGAGTGAGAAAACTTCTCAGGGCAAAGGAATCTGCCTTAGTTTCCGGGCCGTGAGTGAAAACCCCTACGAAGCCCCAAGCGAATCCACCCCTCCATTGGTTTTAAGCGGCCAGCCGACCGTGTCGCCTTATGGTCCCTATCGTGAAACCAAGGGACTGGCGTGGTCCGTTGTGATCTCCCTGGCCATAACCGGAATCATTTCGGGAGCACAGATCTTTACCTTTTCTTCACTCATTGATGCCAACAGCCGTCTCTATGATGATCCTGATGCCGTCGCTGATATCAACAAGTGGGCTGATGCCACAGATACATTGACCTATGCAGAACTCCTCGTGTTTATCGTCACCGTGGTCCTCTGGTGTGTCTGGAAAAACTTGTCTTGTAAAAATGCCTGGTTGTTCCGCTCAAAATCTGGTTTGGCGAATCCCATGAGTTCCGGGGACGTTTTCACTCCGGGATGGGCGGTCGGCTGGTATTTCATTCCGATCGCCCATCTCTGGAAACCCTTTCAGGCGATGAGCTTCATCCGAAACCAGGTTTCTGACACCTTCCAGGGTGGAGCCATCCTTGGAATCTGGTGGACCACCTGGATCATTATGAACTTCGCATCAAGAGCTCTCAGTCGAGACATTGGCGGGGATACAATCGAGGAAATCAACGCATTCAACGAGCGAATGATGATTGATTGCGGCATCACCATTGTCGCCATCATTCCAGCTGCGCTGGTGATTCTCTCGATCACCAAGGCGCAATACCGAAAGCACCAAGCCCTCGAGTCGATTCAGGCAACGACCTGAATCAACCTGATTTCTTTTGGAGAGGCTGTCAGGCGTCCGTCAAAGCGGCCACTCCGGGCAGGGTCTTGCCTTCGAGGAGCTCAAGACTGGCTCCGCCACCGGTGGAGATGAAACTCATGCGCTCGGCAACGCCAAACTTGACGGCGGCGGTCACCGAGTCTCCGCCACCCACGATGCTCAAGGCCCCGCTTTCAGCAACCGCCTCCGCGATTTCGTTGGTTCCTTTGGCGAAGCAGTCTTTCTCGAAAACTCCCATCGGTCCGTTCCAGACAATGGTCTTGGCTCCGGCGATCACCTCCTTGAATTCTCCGATGGCCACGTCCCCGATGTCGATTCCCTCCTTGTCCTCCGGAATCTCACCACCTTCACCGTAAACTCCGGTGACCCAGGTTTCAGCGCCCTCTTTGAATTCCTTGGTGATGCGGGTGTCGGCCGGGAGGAGAAACTGTACTCCTTTTTGCTTGGCGATATCGAGAATCTCCAGAGCCAGGTCGAGCTTGTCATTTTCGACCAAACTCATTCCAACCTGATACCCTTGCGCCTTCCGGAAAGTGTAGGCCATGGCACCGCCGATCAAAATGGTGTCGGCTTTGTCGAGCAAGGCGGTGATGACCTCGATCTTATCACTGACTTTGGCTCCCCCCATGATGACCACGAACGGTTTCTCGGCATTCTCAAGTTTGACTTCGAGGTACTCCAACTCACGCTCGATGAGGTAGCCCATCACGCTTTTCTCCACGAAATGAGTGACCCCCTCGGTAGAAGCATGAGCGCGATGAGCGGTGCCGAAGGCGTCGTTCACAAAGATGGTGGCATTCCCGGCCAACTTTTCAGCAAAGGCTGCGTCGTTCTTTTTCTCCTCGGTGTAGTATCGGGTGTTCTCAAGCAAAAGGATCTCACCGTCGGCGAGATCAGCCCGAAGGGCAGCCGTTTCGTCTCCGATGCAGTCGGTGGCGAACTTCACCTCGCATCCGAGAAGTTCTCCCAAGCGAGCCGCCACCGGCTTGAGCGAGTATTTCTCCTCGCGAGCTTCACTGGGCCGACCCATGTGGGAACACAGCACAAGACGGGCTCCTTTTTCCTGCAATTCCTTTACCGTGGGAAGGGCCGCACGAATCCGTGTATCGTCGGTAATTTCCAGGGCATCATTGGTGGGGACATTGAAGTCGGCTCTCATCAGGACTTCCTGCCCTGTCACCTCGATCTCACGAATGGTCAGTTTGCTCATAATTGGTCACCCCCTCCGTGACCGCTCCGGCTTTCCCTGTCAAGATCGGGATGACCTTCCCGCTTGTCAATTCGCCCGCATCCGGCCAGCTTCGTCCCCGGCATGAAAATCAAAAAAGCGGTCATCACCGCCGCCGGCCCCAATCAACAGCACCTGCCTCTGCAAACTTTGGTCAGCCCATCGGGCGAGACAAAAACTGTCGCGGATTTTCTTTTGGACGAAATCTTTGCCAGCGGGATCGAGTCCGCGGCCGTCATCGTGGCACCGGGGACGAAGAGCGACTTCTCCTCGGCAGTCGCAGACCATCTGGAAAAGGTCACCTTGATCGAACAAAATGAGCCGCTTGGCTATGGACACGCGGTCCTGCAAGCACGCGAGTTCACCGGTTCCGATCCCTTCCTGCTGATGATGAGCGACCACCTTTATCTCTCGTTCTCCGAGGACTCGTGTTTGAAACAACTGCTTACCGTGGCTTCCCAGGCCAGCGGCCCCGTTTCCGCCGTCCAGCCGACCCACGAGAGCAAGCTCCCGTTTTATGGTACCGTTGCCGGAACTCCGGTTCCCGGCATCCAGGGAATGTATGACGTCTCACGGATCATCGAGAAACCCACTCCAACGGTGGCGGAACAAGAATTGATTGTGCCGGGTTTGCGCGCCGGCAACTACCTTTGCTTCTTCGGAATGCATGTCCTCACTCCTTCCGTGATGAATCACCTCGCCGCGAGCTTTCAGGAAGACACGAGGCTACTCCTCACCCCCAGCCTCGATGCCGTCGCGGCCAGCGAGAAATACCTCGCCTGCGAGATCGAGGGTCTCCGGTTCAACATTGAAGAACCCTACGGTCTGCTTCGAGCCCAACTCGGGATGGCGCTCTCGGGCGAATCGCGTGATGAAGTGATGGGAACCATGATCGAACTCATTGCCGCCACCCGGCGATAAACCTTCTACGAAATGCTTGTCTCCCTGATCACCTCCGAGCTTGCGGAAACACGGGACCGGTCCCTCGCCGCAGCCTGTCAGGACCTCGATGCCAATGCCCTGCTTTCCGAGTGCCATGAACTCGATGCCTTCCGAAGGGAATCCGACAATCTCTACCATCGCGTCCGCGCCCTCTTTTTCCTCCAGGCCATTTATCGCTTTCACCTTCCCGAAAAACTCCCGTCCGATGCCTCGGGAGCCATCCCTTTCGAAGGCTACGAGGACCTCCTGGGTCGCCGTTTCGAGGAAGCGATCGATACCTTTCTCGAACGCCAGAACGAGGAAGGCCCGTCCGACGGCCTTTCCTCGGCTCTTGCGGTAGCCTACCACCAGCTGGCTTTTCAGACGCTCGCCAACCAGGTGCGTCGCTCGGTCCGAACCGTTCGGGGCAACCAATGGATGTTCCGGATGGGACACCCGGCCGATCATCCCCTGCGGATCCGCGCCGAGCTCCTTGAAACGACCGGCCATCTTTTCCCGGTCCTTTGCGAACGCACTCCGGTCCGCATGGACCTGACCCACTCGGCATGGTCCGATATTTTCTTCCTTGGGATGGACTTCCCGAATGGAGCGCGTGTGGTCAATGTCTCGGTCGATCTCGCGGTTCACGGACGCGATTCCGAACCAAGCCCCCCGGTTGAAGCCTACCTTCGCGTCATCGACCGGCCCGTCCTTCGTCTCACGTCCATCGATCTCAAAACCACCGCTGAAGTCTCGGCCCTTGCTGATGTTTTCGACTTTGCCAAAGACTACCTCGGACTCCTCAAGGCCGCGGTGATTGCCTCCGGCATTGTTCCTCCGGGGATCGAAGGATCAGGAAAGTCACTCGCCGACCTTCTCGCCCGCATTGCCGGGCCGGGAAAAGGCCTCGAGCTCATTTCTTCAGTCAACGATATCCCCAAGGGGTCCCGCCTTGCCGTTTCAACCAACCTCCTTGCCGCGCTCATCAGCGCCTGCATGAGAGCCACCGGACAAACGCAATCACTCACCGGTGAATTGACGGAAAGTGAAAGACGCCTCGTTCTGGCACGCGCCATCCTCGGCGAGTGGATCGGAGGTTCCGGTGGTGGTTGGCAGGACTCGGGCGGAGTCTGGCCGGGCATCAAACTCATCGAAGGCGAGATCGCCGGTGAAACCGACCCCGAATACGGAATCTCCCGCGGTCGCCTCCTGCCACGCCACAAGGTCTTTGGGGTCGAAGAAATCTCCAAAGAAGCCCGACAAGCACTCACCGACTCACTCATTCTCGTTCACGGAGGAATGGCTCAAAACGTGGGACCCATCCTAGAGATGGTGACCGAAAAATACCTTCTTCGTTCCTCCGCCGAGTGGAAGGCAAGACAGGATGCCCTCGACCTCCTTGACCAGATTGTTGAAGCCCTCTCCAAAGGTGACATTCGTACCCTCGGCCGCCTCACCACCGAGAACTTTCGGGGTCCCCTTCAGACCATCATTCCCTGGGCCACCAACCATTTCACCGAGACCTTGATCTCCCGAGTGTCCGAGAAATTTGGCGACGACTTCTGGGGGTTCTGGATGCTGGGCGGCATGTCCGGCGGCGGCATGGGTTTCATTGTTGATCCGAAGCGAAAGCAGGAGGCCCTCAACCTCATTCACGACATCATGCTTCAGGCCAAGAGCGAATTGGAGAACGCCCTGCCCTTTGCGATGAATCCGGTGGTTTACGATTTCGAGATCAATCCCCACGGCACCTTTGGATCGCTGGGCATCGGCCGGGAAGCCCTTCTGCCACCGTCCTACTATCCGCTGGTTCTCGGAGAAACCCTCCGCACGCCACCGTCAGATCTCTCCCCGACACGGAGAGCGGAATTGGACCAATTTGCGCAGGCTTGTCGAAGCAATCCCAGATTTTCCAATTCCGTCGAAAGTCTTTTCAACGCCCTGATTCCCAGGACATCCGGGCCCGCCGGGGAAGAGGAATCCCTCGAGACCCTTCTCAAAACCCACGGTTTCGACCAGGCCCAGCACGAGCAGATTCGCAAGGACCTGCTGGAAGGCCGGATCGGACTTTCCCAGAACCGCCTCCCGGCAACCACCGTGATCAAGGACGTCACCGAAGGCGAGGTCACTGATTTTACCGGCGGCCAATCTACGAAAGATCTCGTACTTGGAGAACAAGCACTCGCCAACGGCGAGGTCGGTGTGATCACCCTGGCGGCAGGCGCGGGCTCGCGATGGACCCAGGGTGCGGGCGTCTGCAAAGCCCTCCATCCCTTCGTCAAGATGGGCGGTTGTCACCGGACCTTCATCGAGACCCACCTCGGCAAATCCCGCAAGCGTGGCCGTGAAGCCGGCACGCCGATCCCCCATCTGTTCACCACGTCCTACCTCACTCACGAGCCAACCCGAAGGTTTCTTGAAAATGTCCGGAACTACGAATATCCGGGACCGCTTCACTTGTCCCCGGGACGTTCGGTGGGCCTCCGCATGATCCCGACCGTTCGCGACCTTCGCTTTGCCTGGGAGGAAATGCCCCAGCAGGTCCTCGACGAGCAACAACAGAAAATGCGCAACTCCCTGCGCTCCGCCCTCATCGGCTGGACCCAATCAGCCGGCGAAGGCTCGGACTACACCGACAACCTTCCCCTGCAGTGCCTTCATCCGGTAGGCCACTTCTACGAGGTTCCCAATCTTTTGTTAAACGGCACCCTGGCGGAACTTCTCACCGAACGACCCCAGCTCAGGACCCTGATGCTCCACAACATCGATACCCTCGGTGCCGATGTGGACCCTGCTCTCCTTGGCCATCATCTCGCAAGCAAGGCCGGGTTGACCTTCGAAGTCATCACCCGTCGTCTTGAGGACCGTGGAGGCGGTCTTGCTTCCATCAACGGAAAGCCACGCCTGCTCGAAGGTCTCGCCATGCCTCGCGAGGAAGATGAGTTCGAGCTCTCCTACTACAACTCGATGACAACCTGGATCGACCTCGACCAGCTCCTCTCGCTCTTCGGCCTTACCCGGGAAGACATTCTTGCGCGTGATGAAGCCAAGATCTCAGGCGCCATCCGTGAAGTGGCCTCCCGACTTCCCACCTACCTCACCCTCAAGGAAGTCAAGAAACGCTGGGGGCACGGCCAGGAAGACATCTTCCCGGTGACCCAGTTCGAAAAACTCTGGGGGGACCTGACCACTCTGCCGGAGATTGAGTCCAGATTCATTGTCGTTCCCCGATCGCGGGGTCAGCAGCTCAAAGACCCGGCCCAGCTCGATGCGTGGTTGCGGGACGGTTCGGCAGATCATATCGCTTCGCTTTGTGAGTGGACCTGATTCATCCTCGCGTTCGATGCTCGAAAGACTCGATCGTTCCATCTGGGTTCTCATTGGAGCCAACTTGATTCCGTTGATCGGAGTCCTCTTCTGGGATTGGAGCACCTTCGAAGTGGTGGCCCTTTACTGGCTGGAAAATGTCATCATCGGGGCCATCAACATTCTTAAGATGATCACCTGCTCACCCGAGCCGGGTTTGATGCAGTCGATGATGGAAAAGAAGATTGCGGAACGCGGTGAGCTCTCCGCCCACGAACAAGCAAAGGTTGATCAGGCCCGCGAGATGTTTGCGCAGTTTGGCAACAAGGCAGGCACTGTGAATCACGGCATTAAGTTCTTCTTCATCCCTTTCTTTGCCGTCCACTACGGTGGGTTTTGCCTTGGTCATGGCCTCTTTGTTTTCATTCTGCTCGGGGACAATGGCAGCATGATGAGCGGCGGCTTTGGAATCAACAAGCTGTCGGAACTCATTTCGAGTGCGGTGGCGACCGGAGGAATTCTGGCCGCTCTTGGTCTTCTTGCCAGCCATCTTTTTTCCTTCTTCACCAACTATCTCGGTAAAGGTGAATACCGCAAAACCGCTGTCCCTCTCCTCATGTTTGCACCCTACGGACGGATCGTGATCCTTCACATCGCCATCATCTTTGGTGCTTTCGCCATCACCGCGCTTGGAAGCCCCGTTTTTCTGCTCATCCTTCTCATCGCCGGAAAGATCATTCTCGATATCAAGCTGCACCTTCGCTCGCATCGAAAGCTGCAGGAAAAGGCCGCATAGAAAAACCACCGGAGGCCCCCCGGTGGTTTGGAACCTGGATTGAGGACCCGGAGGTTACCTGGCAACCTCCGCGGTCCGGTTTTGTTCGAACTGAAATCCACGAGCGGCAGCCTGCCCCCGGATGGCACGCACCAGCGCATCACCCAAAACTGTCATCTTTTGACCGTCCTTCCCGGGCATCTCGGACATCTTCTTCTGAACGAAGGCGTGACGCTTCGAGATGACATCCGCCATTTTGACCCGCACCTGTTGACGCGCTGCGATCTTCTTCTCAAGGAATGCCATCCGCTGTTCAGCCGACATTGCGCGAAGCATCTCCGGCATCTTGGCCTCGGGCATCTTGGCGAGATCCACCATCTTGTGATCCAAGGCGTCGATGAGATCGCTATGGGCGTGATGGTAGAGATGTCCAATCTTGGCCGACATCCGGGCTGCAAAAGCATGATCGGACATCTTCGCCATATTGGCATCCTGCTTTGCCTGGTTTTCAGCAGCCTTCGGTCCGCCTTCGCCATACCAAACGAAGGTCTCGTTCATCTTCTTGTTGAGCTCACGCATTTTGGCGTCGAAGGGAGTCTTCATCTCTGGAAGGTGATGGTTGTGATTGATCTGGAATGACAATCCTCCGACCAACTGCGCGGCCGACTTCCACTGGGGAAGAATCGCTTCATTCCCTTTGGTATGACCGCAGAAGATGCTGTTGATGAGGACCTTTTTTGACAGGGCCTTGGGAAGTGCCTCTCCATAGCTCACCTTGCCCTGATCGAATGATTCGTTTCCGGCAATGAAGATGGCCCGGTATGCCGAAGGAGACGAAGTCCACGCGAGTTGGTCCAGCGAATGGCTGATTGCCTGGCCGCAAAACTCGTTTGATCCACCGACATGAAGGGAAAAGAGGGCCTTTGAGACCTCATCAAGGTTACCGGTAAAACCGGTCACCTGTCTGAGGAATCCCTGATTGGCCGGGAGCGATCCCGAACCGTATTGATAAACGGCAATCTCGAGTTTGATCGGGGCGCCATCCTTGGTCGCGGTGGCAAGTTCGCTCA
>JASFWU010000129.1:0-7256 GCA_050049035.1 Akkermansiaceae bacterium
TGGCAAGACCGTCACCCGTCACGAGATAGCTTTCCTCCCCTGCGACACACAAATCGATGGCATGAGCAGTCATCCAGTCGATCAAAGTATCCAAATCGCCAGCCTCCACTTTTCCAGCCCCTTCAAGGGAATGAATGGCATCACTTCCGGGGAAACAAAAAACCTCGGGGGCACTTGCCGACTCCTTCAAGGCACGCACCAGGGCGTGCTCCCGGCCCCCTTTTCCAACGACACAAATTTTCACGCCGATGGAAATACTCCATGCCACGGTGGTTGACCAAGGAAACAATGGACATTCTCCCTTGCCAAGACGTCGCCTCCCAGTCGAAATCCTCCGGTATGTCGAAAGAACCCGCACTCGTCGTTCTCGCCGCCGGCATGGGCAGCCGTTACGGCGGATTGAAGCAAATCGATCCCATGGGACCGAACGGCGAGACCGTTCTCGACTATTCGGTATTCGACGCGATCCGGGCCGGTTTTTCAAAAGTCATCTTCGTCATTCGCGAGGACTTTGCCGATGAGTTCCGTTCGAGCGTTGGAGCGCGTTTTGCGGACAAGATCGAAGTCGCCTACGCCTTTCAAAAGCTTGATGACCTGCCGGAGGGGTTCTCGGTTCCGGAAGGCCGGGAAAAGCCCTGGGGGACCGCTCATGCCATTCTGGCGGCCCGACACGAAGTCGACCGGCCCTTCGCGGTCATCAATGCCGACGATTTCTACGGAGCCGACGCTTACCAACAAGCCGCCAGGTTTCTCATGAGCGAAGCTCCGAGCGTCGAAAAGGAACACTACGCCCTCGTCGGCTATCAAATCGTTAACACCCTTTCCGACCATGGTGCGGTGAATCGTGGGATCTGCCAGACTGATGGAGGGCTTCTGAAAGGAGTCGAGGAAGTGGTGGACATTTCACGCAAGGACACCGACCAAATC
This sequence comes from Akkermansiaceae bacterium, assembly GCA_050049035.1. GTDB lineage: Bacteria > Verrucomicrobiota > Verrucomicrobiia > Verrucomicrobiales > Akkermansiaceae > SW10. Next base: position 928 of record JASFWU010000129.1, read on the forward strand.
GAAGGACGAGGCATCGAGGACCGGGCCTGCCTGATCGACGAAGAGGTGATCGTTTCAATGAACCTCTGGACCTTTCCGGTTTCCTTCCTCGACGAGCTCAACAAGCGGTTTGTCGAATTTCTAGGTGAGCATGGATCCGAACTCAAAAGCGAATGCTATATCCCGACAGTGGTTGATGACCTGATCAACAGCGGTGTTGCCGACTGCCATGTTTTGGAAACCTCGTCATCCTGGTTTGGTGTGACCTATCCTGACGACAAGCCTCATGTCGTCGCAAGCATCCTGGCCTTGATCAAATCCGGCGACTATCCCACTCCTTTGCATTGATCATGTCTTCGTCCCGCACCAGCCGAATCACACGATGGTCGCAGGGAGCAACCGAGGAGGTCGACGATCAACTGTCGGTTGAGGAACCATTGCAAGTGGTCGTTGATGGACGTCCTCTCGCAGTTCTCATGCGGACTCCGGGAGAAGACCTCCCCCTTGTCACCGGCTTTCTTCTCACCGAAGGAATCATTTCGGAGATCTCCCATATTCGACGAATCGATCTCGAGGCGCGCGATAACCACGCTCTCGTTTTTCTGGCCGACGATCACCCCTGCGACTGGGACCGGCTCACCCGCCATCTTTTTTCGGCATCTTCCTGCGGTCTCTGTGGAAAAGCGACGATCGATGCCATCCTTCAATCCCATCCTCCCATCGAAGAGAAACCGTCATTCGATCCCGAGGTCATCCAGCAAGCTCCGGCGATCCTCCGCGCTGCGCAGGCAAACTTCGATTCCACCGGAGGGATCCATGCCTCGGGGATCTTTTCGAAGAACGGCGAGCTTCTCGTCCTTCATGAAGATGTCGGGCGCCACAATGCTCTCGACAAGGTGATTGGCGAAGGACTCTCGAGGGGTATCGACTTCTCCCGAACCTTTCTTTTGGTGTCCGGACGCATCTCCTTCGAGCTCATGCAAAAATCGCTGGCAGCCCGCATTCCCCTGGTTGCCGGAATCTCCGCTCCCTCATCGCTTGCCCTCGAATTCGCCCGGACTTCCAACCAGTCGCTCATTGGCTTCCTCCGTCCCCCTTCGATGAACATTTATCACTAAAATACAGGCAAATCCCCGCATTCTTCACATTGCTGTCATGAAGACTTCACAAAGACCGTCCAGCTTTGCCCCGTAATCCAAACCATCACTTTATGACCGACCAAACACCCAAGCCTCCCAACATGCCTGGTTCCGCCCCGAACTCCGAACCCGAAGAAGTCGTCCCGCAGACCGGCACCTCGTTTTCCGAAGTCTTCGAAGGACTTCTCAAATCGCCTCAATCGCTCATCGCAGGCATCTCGAACCAAAAGGACTCCTCACCTTTCCTTAAGAAGCTCCTCATCCTGGCCTTTGCCGGATTCCTGGTTTTCGGGATCACAATGGGAAGCTTCTCCTATCACGAGCAACTCTGGGCCGCTCCACTGAAAACCATCATCGGCCTCGCCTTCAGCTCGCTCATTTGCCTGCCCAGTCTCTACATCTTCACCGCCCTGACCGGCACCAGCCTCAGTCTTCGTGACATCATGCAGGGAATGGCAGGCTCACTCGCCCTGATCGGAGCTCTCTTGCTCGGCTTCACTCCGGTTCTCTGGGTCTTTTCCCAATCGACCAATTCGGAAGTCTTCTTTGGATTCCTGGTTCTTCTGGTCTGGCTCATCGCTCTCTTTTTTGGCACCGGCTTCCTTCTAAAAATGCTCGGACAAACCGGCATCAAGGACAAAAGCCCGGTCCGGGTTTGGATTGGCATCTTCCTGCTGGTCACCCTGCAAATGTCGACCTCACTGCGACCTCTCATCGGACGATCGGATGCCATCTTCACTTCCGAAAAGCTCTTCTTCCTCGAACATTGGGGAAATGCCTTTAACGAAAAGACAACCCGGAGAGCAATCAAGGACGAAGGCGAGAGTCAACCCGGAGATCGTAACCCAAAGGACTAACACTCCTTTTCCAAAAGCAAGCGCTGGAAGCCGCGAAAGACGAGGTGGTCCAAACCGACCGCCTTTTCTTTTGACAGTGCCAACTCCGGTTCGCGACCTGCGAAGGTGTTTAGAAACGTTCTCAATTGCAAACGCGCGAGGTCCGCTCCGAGACAGTTGTGAACGCCCTTCCCGAAAGCCAGATGGGGATTGTGGCTACGATCGAGCCTGAGCCGTCCTGCAACTTCAAAAATATCCTCGTCAAAATTCGCTGAGCGTAAGGAAAGCCAGAAGACTGTTCCGGACGGATATTCCTTCCCCGCAACCTCCACTTCTTGCAAGGCCACCCGACGCGTCATCTGAACCGGCGAGCAGATTCGAAAGAGCTCCTCAACCGCCGCTTCATCGACGTTCCAACCATTCCGGAGCAAAGACCTGCCCTCCTCATCCCGAAGCAGCGCCTCAATCACCAGCCCAAGAATATGATTGGTGGTGAACGTGCTCGCCATCATGAGCATGAGAAAAGGTTCAACCTGCCCACCAGCCGGACAACCCGAGTGCTCAATCATCCCTTCCAACAAACGGTAAAAACCGCCTGCCTTCGTCACTGAGTTTCCAGCGGCCAGTGGGTCCATACTCCGCGCAAGCTGCCACATCGTTTCCTGAAACTTGTCCGGATCGCCGATCTCACCCTCCAGGATTCGTTCCGCGATCCTCCAAGTGAAGGGGCGGGCGAGATTAGAAACAGAATCGAGTGGTCCTTTCCGCTGAGTCCATCGATCGATGACTTCATGCGCTGCCTCCTCGACCACCTTGTCCGGAGATTCGCGTCGCAACATCCTCCGCCCTTCCAGTCTCGCCTTTTGATGATTCGGTGAATTCTGAAACACCATCATCGAACGGCGCATGAATCCATAGTCAGGCTTCGATTCCGACAGTGATGAAGAATCTTCGAATCCAAATCGTTTCGAGGTGAGAATCGCCGAGCAATCCTGGTGACGGGTCACCAGAAAAGAAGGCAGTCCCTTGACCGGAGCGACCGGGCATTCCATCCGCAGCCTCGACAAAATCGCATCGGGATTCGAGCGAAAGGACGGGTCCCGGAAATCAACCTTCACCGGTCACTTCGTATCCACGCCATTTCTTCGGAGCCTCTTCGCCAAAGACGACCTCATCCCAGATGATCTTCTCTTCAGTAAAAAGAAATCGTCCATCAAAACTCTCCCCTCGCAGCGCCTGGGGAAGCCAGTAGGCGTCATCCTCCCACATTTTTTCAAACGGGATGTCATTGATCTCACACCAATAAGGAATCGCCTCATCGGTAGCGGTCGGTGTTCCCTCAAATTTGGTTGCGGTATAAACATGACAATGAATGTCCGGGAGATCGGACATCACGAACCACAGTTCACCTCGCTTGACCGGATCGAGGCAGGTGATGTGAAGTTCCTCCTGGCATTCTCGAATGACGCATTGCTCGGGATCTTCCCCCGGATCGATCTTTCCACCGGGCCCGTTGACCTTACCCTCGCCAATTCCCCGAAGCTTCTTGATCAAGAGAACACGCGACCCCTGGTGCACAAACATCAGGGTGGCGTGGATGTCCGGCTGCCAGGCAGACCAGTCGGGTATCTCGGGATCAGGCATCGTTGGCATAGGCTTCGACAGAGTCGCAGGTGCAAACGAGATTGCGATCCCCGTGAACATTGTCAACCCTGCCAACTGACGGCCAGTATTTGTGCTTACGCAAACGAGGCACCGGAAAGGCCGCACGTTCGCGTGAATACGGATGGGTCCACTCTTCCGCCATCACCATCGCAGCGGTGTGAGGGGCGTTCTTGAGAAGATTATCATGGGCATCGGCAGCCCCGTTGATGATTTCCTCAATCTCTTCGTAGATCGACAACATGGCGTCACAGAAGCGGTCGAGCTCTTCCTTCGATTCCGACTCCGTTGGCTCGATCATCAAGGTTCCGGCTACCGGCCAGCTCATGGTGGGAGCGTGGAATCCGTAATCAATGAGACGCTTCGCGATGTCTTCAACCGTCAAACCGCTTTTGGCGGCGATGGGCCGGATATCAATGATGCACTCGTGAGCGACCAGACCATCGCGGCCGGTGTAGAGAATGGGATAGGATCCGCGGAGACGATGAGCCATGTAGTTGGCATTCAAGATGGCCACTCCGGTGGCATCACGAAGGCCCGCTGCTCCCATCATCCCGATATACATCCACGAGATCACATTGATTGAGGCACTTCCGTAAGGAGCGGCACACACTGCGTTCTCCTTGTTTTCAAGGAGAGCATGTCCCGGCAGGAACTTGACCAGATGAGGAGCGACGCCAATCGGACCGACGCCGGGGCCTCCACCTCCGTGCGGAATGCAGAAGGTCTTGTGGAGATTGAGATGACAGACATCCGCTCCAATCATGCCCGGATTGGTGAGACACACCTGGGCGTTCATGTTGGCCCCATCCATGTAAACCTGGCCACCGGCCTCGTGAATCTCCTCGCAGATCTCGTTGATCCCTTCCTCGAAGACACCGTGAGTCGAAGGATAGGTGATCATGAGAGCCCCGAGATTTTCGCGGTGCTCGGCAATCTTGGCTCTGAGATCATCGCGATCGATGTTCCCCTCTTCATCGCACTTCACCGGCACCACCTTGAACCCGGTCATCACAGCCGAGGCCGGGTTGGTTCCGTGTGCGGAAGTCGGAATGAGGCAGGCTTTACGATCCGGATCACCATTTGCAAGGTGGTAGGAACGGATCGCCAGCAAACCTGCGTATTCGCCCTGTGATCCGGCATTCGGCTGAAGGGAAACCGCCGCAAACCCGGTAATCCGGGCCAGCCAGTCGGCCAACTGGTCCAGCATGGCGCGATACCCCTCGCTTTGATCGAGCGGCGCAAAAGGGTGCATCTTCGAAACCTCGGGCCAACTCACCGGCATCATCTCGGCGGCGGCATTGAGCTTCATGGTGCAGGAACCCAGCGGAATCATCGATTCATTCAAAGCCAGATCGCGCACCTCCAAGCGGTGGAGGTAACGCATCATCTCGGACTCGCTGCGATAACGATGAAAAACCTCCTGCGTCATGAAGTCGCTCTCACGCCCCAAAGCTGGAGTCACCTCGGAACCACGAGCAAGCTCCACCCCGAAGACTTTTGCAATCGCCTGAAGATCCTCTTCGGTAGTTGTTTCATCAAAGGAAACCCCGACTCGCCCATCGCCAAAGTCCCGTAGATTGTATCCCGCTTCACGAGCCTTCGCGAGAACCTCCCCTTCGGCATTCACGGTGAGGGTATCAAAGTACGAAGAATTTACGACATCCGGCAGAGCGTCAGCCAGGCGGGCCGTGAATCCATGAATGCGGCGGGCAATCTTTTGCAACCCTTCCGGACCGTGATAGACGCCATACATCGACGCCATCACCGCGAGAAGAACCTGTGCGGTACAGATATTTGAGGTCGCCTTGTCCCGACGGATGTGTTGCTCACGGGTTTGCAAGGAGAGACGGAAGGCCGGGTCGCCCTGAGAATCGAGCGACACTCCGATCAAGCGGCCGGGAATCTTTCGTTTCAGCTTATCGACACAAGAAAGGAACGCAGCGTGCGGGCCTCCGAAGCCAAGTGGCACTCCGAATCGCTGACTGGAACCCACGCAGATGTCGGCGCCCATCGCACCGGGCTCCTTTAAAATGGTGAGAGCCATCAAATCGGCTGCCACTGTCAGGAGTCCTCCGAAGGCATGCACCTGCTCGGCAAAGGCAGTGAAATCACGAACATTTCCCAAGGTCGAAGGATACTGCACCAACGCTCCGAAGAAGCCCTCGGCAGCAACAAAATTGTCCACCGAACCGACCTCAACCGTCACCCCGAGGGGTTCGGCACGGGTTTTGACGACGTCGATGGTCTGTGGATGGCATTCCTCGTCGACCCAAAAGACGGTCCCTTTGGGCTTCATCGTCAGCGCCAGGCTCATTGCCTCGGCTGCCGCAGTCCCTTCATCGAGCAGGGAGGCATTGGCCACATCCAGCCCGGTGAGGTCCACCACCATGGTCTGGAAGTTAAGGAGGGCCTCGAGACGTCCTTGGGAAATCTCAGGCTGATAAGGAGTATAGGCGGTATACCAACCGGGATTCTCGAGAATGTTGCGCTGAATCACCGGCGGGGTGATTGTTCCGGAATATCCCTGCCCGATCAGAGGCTTGAGAACAATGTTGCTTGAGAGCGTCTTATGAAGAGCTTCCAGCGCTCCGGTTTCGGTGAATGCCGGAGGCAGGTCCGGGCCCTCCTCCCACTGGATCGATTCCGGGACGACCTTGTCGAGGAGTGCGTCCAAGCTCCTGTAGCCAATGGTGTCGAGAAGCTCCTGCCG
>JASFWU010000110.1:0-8074 GCA_050049035.1 Akkermansiaceae bacterium
CCTTCATCTCCCCGTGTTCGATGAGGTCACTGATATGCTGGGAATCGAGGGTCTCAAACTCGAGAAGCGCTTCGGAAATTTTGTCGAGCAGTTCGCGGTTTTCCTTGAGAATCCGTTCCGCTTCCTTGTAGGCGTGATCAATCAGGCCCTTGATCTCGGTGTCGATCTTCTGTGCGGTATCTTCAGAGTAGTTTTTGGCCTGGCTCATCATGTCGCGGGCGAGGAATCCTCCGCCTCCACCGCTGTCCCCGTACTCGACCATGCCGAGTTCACCGCTCATTCCCCATTCGCAAACCATCTTGCGTGCAATGTTGGTGGCCATGCGAATGTCCCCCATCGCTCCGTTGGTCACGTCGCCAAAGATCATCTCCTCGGCCACCCTACCGCCCATCAGGACGATCAGCTGTGAGAGCAATTCGTTCTTGCGATAGTTGAACTTGTCCTCGTCCGGAAGGAACATGGTGGAACCAAGAGAAGGTCCGCGAGGAATGATGGTCACTTTGTGAAGCGGGTCGGTGTGGTCCAGCAATTCGTTGAGAATGGCGTGACCGGCTTCGTGATAAGCAGTGTTTTTCTTCTCCTTGTCGGAGAGAGCCAGACTCCGTCGCTCGCGTCCCCAGCGGACCTTGTCGCGGGCCTCCTCCATTTCGGCGGTGGTGACGGCCTTGATTCCCTTGCGAGCGGCAAGGAGGGCGGCTTCGTTGATCAGGTTGGCCAACTCAGCTCCGGAAAATCCAGGAGTTCCACGAGCAATGACGGCAAGGTCGGTTCCAGCGGCAAGCTTGATCTTCTTGGCGTGAACCGCGAGGATCTGCTCCCGTCCCTTGACGTCCGGAAGAGCCACCGTGACCTGCCGGTCAAATCGACCGGGGCGCAACAAAGCGGGATCCAAAACATCCGGACGGTTGGTGGCCGCAATGATGATCACTCCTTGTTGGGTGTCGAAACCATCCATCTCAACAAGGAGAGCATTCAAGGTCTGCTCGCGTTCATCGTGTCCGCCACCCATCCCGTGGCCACGATGACGTCCAACCGCATCAATCTCATCGATGAAGACCAAACATGGCGCATGTTTTTTGCCTTGTTCGAACATGTCGCGAACCCGGCTGGCTCCGACCCCAACGAACATTTCGACGAAGTCCGAACCGCTAATGGAGAAGAAGGGAACATCGGCCTCCCCTGCGATGGCACGGGCCAAAAGGGTTTTACCGGTTCCCGGAGGGCCCACCATCAAAACCCCTTTCGGGATGGTTCCGCCAAGAGCCTGGAATTTTCGCGGGTCACGAAGGAAGTCCACAATCTCGTAGAGTTCCTCCTTGGCCTCCTGGATTCCGGCGACGTCTTTGAAGGTCACCTTCTGCTGATCCATGGTGAGGAGCTTGGCCTTGGACTTTCCAAAACTCATCGCCCCGCGGCCCGCCGATTTCATCTGATGACGGAAGAGGAAGAAAATCAAAACAATGAGGAGCAACACCGGAAGGAGACTCATCATCACCTTGCCGAAGGTGTTGTCTTCCGTGCGGGTGGCGATGTTGGACTTTACCAAGGCAGCCAAATCATCGCGCATGATCACGCCGTTCAGCTTGACCACAAAAGGAATCAGATTGTCGCTCTTCTTCTTCTCACTCAGTTCGGATGCCGAAAGCGCAACAGGTTCCCCTTTGGTCGCATAGATCACGGCCTTATCTGATCCATCCGGCCGGAAAATCTGGAACTGCACACCCTCGCCGAGGACCAGTCTGTTTTCGGACAACAGGGTCCGCATTTCACCAAACGGGACCACTTTGGCCCCGGCCATTTCCTCGGGTTCCTTCTCAACCCACTTCAATTTCTCACCAAAGGTTTGCGTCAGGGTCTCACCATCAACATCCACCTGGACCGAGGATTTGATCGACTGCTTTTCCTCCCATTCTTTTACCAGGCTTCCCTTTTCAACAAAGGCACCAAGAAGCTCAGCACGTCCTTCCCCTGCAAAAGTCACCAATTCCAGCTTGTCGTCCTTGTAGTCTTTGGGCGAGGTCTGCAGGACCCGTCCTTCCAGAAGCGCTTGGCGGAATTCCGGGAACCTAAGGATCTTTCGATTTCCCGATCCCGCTCCCTTAATGGCCAAAAAGATAATAGAAAGTGCAATCGTGAAGAGAATGATCACCTTCCAGTTCACGCCTTTCTCCGGCGGAGTCGGCGGAGTTTTCTGGGAACGAGGGGAGTTCGAAGGGTCTTTGGGAGTTTGTTCGGACATAACGATTGCCGGAGGGCTCGGCGCCCATCTCCCGGCACCGGACGCTAGCGCAAGAATTCGGAATGGGAATGCCTTTTTTCCGGGCAAAAGGGAAAATCACCTCTCCCCGCTTGTGTCGGGTTTCCCGAAGCTTCCATGCCCGCAAAAACGAAAAAGCCGACCGGCATTTCATCCGATCGGCTTAAAAACTGAAAATCGAGAGAAAGAGGCTTACTCTTCCTCGCCGGACTCGTCTTTTGGCTCATCAGCTGCCGGTTCCTCGGCGGGAGCTTCCTCCGACTTCGGGGCGGCAGCCTTTTTTGCGGCCTTCTTGGCCACTTTTTTCGCGGCCTTCTTGGCAGTTTTCTTGGCAGCCTTTTTCGCGGCCTTCTTGGCTGGCTTCTCAGCTTTGGCAGGCTTGGAGGCTGCTCCGGCTTTGATCCGCTGCTTCTTTCGCTTCAGGTAGACCTTCCTTTTGCGACGCTTCTGACGAGTTTTTAGATTCTGACCCATGGGTTTGGTTTGGACGCAGGGAGGTAGGCCGCATCCGCCTGATGATCAAGCGAAAAGGCACGCCATGTCTTGAACTCCGCTCTTCCCTGCCCTTTCCTCCGCCCATGCCAGGTCTGATCATCAAGCCCCGCGCCCGCATTTTCCACGGGCACGAGTGGGTCTATTCCAGCGAAATCCAGAAAACCTTTGGCAATCCCGCCCCGGGCGATGTCATCACGCTCAAGGATTTCAAAGACCGGCCGCTCGGGGTTGCCATTTACAATCCCAACTCGCAAATCGTGGCACGGCGGATCTCGCGGAGGAAGCAGAAGCTGGATCAGGAGTTCTTTGCCCGACGGATCTCCCAGGCCATCGCTTATCGTGATTCGCTTGATATCGACCCCGGGTTGCGACGGCTCGTTTGGAGCGAATCCGACGGACTCCCGGGCATCATTGTGGATCAATACGGCAGCCACCTTGTCCTCCAAACAACCACTCTCGCCATGGATCAACGAAAAGAGCTCATTAGCTCGGCCCTTGTGGAACTCCTTTCTCCGGAATCAATCACCTTGCGAAACGACTCGGCGATGCGCCGTCCCGAAGGTCTCGAGGAAGAAATCCGGATGATGCATGGTGAACGGCCCGCACCCTTTACGATCACTCACGATGGCTCGGTCTTTGAAATCGACCCCGCTGATGGTCAGAAGACCGGTCTCTATCTTGATATCATGTCAAGTTACTCAAAGGTCGCCGGGCATTCCCAAGGAAAACGCGTCCTCGATGTCTTCTGTAATCAAGGCGGATTCAGCCTGGCCTGCAAACTTGCTGGAGCAGCCTCGGTGACGGCGGTCGACATTTCGGAGGAAGCAACGGCAGCGACCTCACGCAACGCCGAACTGACAGGTGTGGAGATTTCGACGGTGACCGCCAACGCCTTCGACTTCCTCCGCAAACACGAAGAACAATACGACCTGATCATCCTCGACCCCCCATCCTTCACCCGAAACAAGAAGTCGGTGAATGATGCCATGCGCGGATACAAGGAGATCCACCTGCGGGCGCTTCGCATGCTCAATCCCGACGGGATCCTCGCCACTTTCTGCTGCTCCCACCATGCCACGCGGGAGCTTTTCCTGGAAAGCGTGCAGCGCGCCTCGGTCGATGCCAAACGCACTCTTCGACTCATCGACTCGCATTCCCAGCGGCTCGACCATCCGGTCATTGCGACTCTTCCCGAGACCGAGTATCTCAAGGGCTTCACCTTCCAACTCGCCCCAAACCGATGAGAAAACCAATCCTCTTTATTGGCCTCGCTCTGCTTGCGGCCATCGGTGGGTTTTACTGGTATTCCAACCAACCCGAACAGCAGATCAATGGTGCCATCGACGATTTCCTGGAAGCCATCGACCATCAAAAAATCTCGATGGAAACAGACGAGGAGGTCCGCAAAACGCTTGATGAGGTGGTTGCGGAAAGGGTCTCGATTGTTGGAGTACCCCGGGTCGCGGAGGCTCCCCTCAATATCGATTTCCTTGCCAGGAAAATTTCGGAATTCCATCAACTCACCACCCTGTGTGAGATTGTTGAGGAATCGCGCACGCTCAGCATCATTGGGTCCAAAGCCCAGGCCGAGCGAATCGTGACGGTTACCGTTGCCGGAGTGGGGTTCCGGCGGGAGGACACCTGGAAACTTGTTTTCAGTCTCGAGGAGTCTGATCGCTGGCGGATCAGGACGATCAGAGCCAAGCCCGTGAACTAGCTTTGGCGTTCAAAGGCAATCCACGCCCGACATTTGCGAACAGATGCGGAGTCGATCTTTTTCCAACTCCGTATTGTGGGTGTTATGGAAACGCTCACTCTTCCCGGAAGGACTACCTCGTCTTCATTAAAAATTGGCCCGGTCGCTTATGGCACTTGGAGCGGAGGACGCTTCATGCACTTTGGCGAGACTCTCACCGAAGAACATTACCACAGCTGTGTCTCAATGGCTTATGAAGAAGGGATCCGTACTTTCATCACCGCGGATGTTTATGGATCGGGAAAGGCTGACTCTTTGCTTGGCCGGGCACTCGAGAGATTTCCACGCGAATCTTACAAACTCATCGGCGCGGTCGGGCACGACTTTTACGAAGGAAAGCGACAGGGAAACACCGGCTACCCGCGCTTTACCAATCCGGAACTCCGAAGCGCACCAGAGTACGAAAAGTGCCTGGAGATGGCGGCCGGCAAATCTGCCGAACGTTGTGGCACCGATCACTTCGACCTCCTTCTTCTGCACAACCCGGACGAGATTGGCTATACCAGCCCGATGGTTTGGGGAGGCATGGACCGCCTTCGTCAACTTGGTCTCACCAAGCAAATCGGAATTGCTCCCGGACCTGCCAACGGCTTTGTGCCCGATCTCGTGCAGTGCTTCGAAAACTTCGGTCACCTCATCGACTGGGCCATGGTCATTTTAAACCCCCTCGAGCCCTGGCCGGCGGGCCTCTCATTGGATGCCGCCGAGCGATTTGAGGTGAACGTCATCACCCGCGTCCTCGATCATGGGGGTGTGTTTTACGACGAACTGAAACCCGGTCATGAATTCAAGCCCGGCGACCACCGCGCCTATCGTCCGGGCGATTGGGTGAAACGTGGATACGACTTCGTTGAGCGAATCCGCCCGATGGTCGATGCCCATGGTCTCACCCCCTTGCAATACGCTGCCAACTGGAACCTCTCCCACCCCGCTGTTAAATGTGTCATCCCGACCTTCGTCCAGGAACCGGGAGAGGACGCTCGCACCATCGAAAGCAAGATCGAGGAAATGGCCCACCTTCCTATCGTGGAGCTGGATCCAAGGGAAATCGAAACCGTCCGTGAGCTCGGAGACAACACCGGCTGCATGCTTCTCAAAGGTTCCAGCAAACGTCATGAAGTCAGCGAACGTTGCGACGAATGGCCCATGCGCCCCGATCTCCTCGAAGTGTCCAAGGCCTATGATCTTGGGACAGATTGGTAATCCCGGCATCAATCGCTTACGCGCTTTTTGAGGCAAATAGGGCATTTCCGTGCTGAAAAAAACTTGACCAATCCACGATCGGTGCGAAGAAACGCGCTCTCGCAGGAATCCCCTGCTTGACCTATAATGGGTGGGGTGTGTCCCCAACCCACCCACTCTTCCACTTCCATCATGGCAAAGAAAAAATCCACCGCTAAGAAAGCTGCCAAGAAAGCTCCGGCAAAAAAGGCTGCCAAGAAAGCCGCGGCCAAGAAAACCGCCAAGAAAGCTCCAGCTAAAAAGGCGGCTAAAAAAGCTGTTAAAAAAGTAGCCAAGAAGGCTGCCAAAAAAGCCCCCGCGAAAAAAGCCGCCAAAAAGGCCGCAGTGAAGAAGGTGGCCAAGAAAGCCGCGAAAAAAGCGCCCGCCAAGAAAGTCACCAAGAAGGCAGCTAAGAAAGCCCCTGCCAAGAAGACGCCAGTCAAGAAGGCCGCACCCGCGAAGAAGGTGGTCGCCGAAAAGCCGGTGCCCGAACCTGTCGCTGAGAAGCCCGCTCCAAAAGGGAAGAAGGTGAAGAACCGGATCGATGAGCCCGAGATTCAGGAAAAGATCCGCGAGCTCATCAAACTCGCCAAGGAACAGGAATACCTGACCTACGACGACATCCACGAAATCCTCCCCAAGGATCTCGTCGAGCCCGCCGACGTCGACGCCATTCTCGAACGACTCCGCCAGATGGAGTTCGACATCATCGATGCTTCGGAGGTCGACCGTTTTAAAGACAAGAAAAAGAGTGACCTCGACGGCGAGGAGGACACCAAGGAACAGAAGCTCGATATCCTCGACGATCCTGTTCGGATGTATCTCAAGCAAATGGGGCAAGTCCCCCTGCTCACCCGCGAGCAGGAAGTGGAAATCTCCAAGCGCATTGAAGACGCCGAAATCGAGGTGCAAAAGTTCCTCCATCTTTTTGGCTTCACTGCCGACGGATACCTCGCCCTGGCCGACAAGTTAATGCGCGGCAAGGAACGTTTCGATCGGGTCATTCTCGACAAGAAGATCGAGAGCCGCGAGCGCTACATGAAGGCTCTCCCCAAGCTTTGCGACCAGGTCCGCACGACCCACGAGGAAACCACCGCAATTGTGAAAAAGCTCTCCGCGAAATCACCTCGTGGTAAGAAGAAGCTGGAAACCAATCTTTCGAAGAACCTGCAAACGATTGCCCGCCTTTATACTCGCTTTTACTTCAAGCAAAAGGTGATCGAGGACTTCTGCGATGTCGTGGAAGATTATCAGGAGAAGATCTGGAAATACTCCCGCAAAAAGGGCGAAGCGTCGGAGACTGCGATCAAGGAACTTTCTCTCGAGGCCTGGCACAACGTGGAGGATTTCGAGGAGACCAACAAAAACCTCCGCCTTTGGATGCGCAAGGCTCGCAAGGCCAAGGACGAAATGGTCGAGGCCAACCTTCGCCTCGTGATTTCCATCGCCAAGAAATACACCAACCGTGGCCTTTCCTTCCTCGATCTCATTCAGGAAGGCAACATGGGCCTCATGAAAGCGGTGGAGAAATTCGAATACCGTCGCGGATACAAATTCTCGACTTACGCCACCTGGTGGATTCGCCAGGCCATCACCCGCTCGATCGCCGACCAGGCCCGGACCATCCGGATCCCGGTCCACATGATCGAGACCATCAACAAACTGATGCGGGTGCAAAAGCAGCTGGTTCAGGAATACGGACGGGAACCGACCCCGGACGAGATCGCGGAAGAGATTCACCTTCCGGTCGAGCGGGTTCGTGCCGTCCTTAAGATGGCCCAGCAGCCCATCTCGCTTCAGGCGCCGGTGGGCGACTCGGACGACACCTCCTTCGGTGACTTCATCGAGGACAAGTCGGCTGAAAACCCGATGGAAGAGGCCGGCTTTGCCATGCTGAAGGACAAGATCATCGAGGTTCTTGACACCCTGACCGAGCGGGAACGCGAGGTTCTCGAACAACGCTTTGGTCTCAAGGATGGCTACTCCCGGACTCTTGAAGAAGTGGGCCGCCAGTTTCAGGTGACCCGTGAGAGGATTCGTCAGATCGAGGCCAAGGCTCTTCGGAAAATGCGTCACCCGACCCGAATCCGGAAACTGGAAGGATTCATCGAGCTTCCCATGTAACCGACGATCAGGGCGCTCCACGGAGCGTCCTTTTTGTCTGAACGCCTTCACTTTTCGTCATGCAAAGCAACTCCTTCGAGCACGCCGTTGCCTCCATTATTGAGAGCGAAAAACGCTTTGAACCTGGAGCCTATTTCCTGGTGCGGGAGGTTCTCGATTTCACCGTAGAGCGTCTTGCCAAACGAACCGGAGGTGAAAGCCGCCACGTGAGCGGTCGCGAG
>JASFWU010000111.1:0-7959 GCA_050049035.1 Akkermansiaceae bacterium
CCTGGAAGTCAACGGGGTTCGATGATTCGTCGTGGACAAACTCTGCCTCAGCGATCGGCTTCAATTACAATGACCGGCCCAGTGTGGGGGCGACGATCTCGCCTACCGGCAACGTTCAGAACGTCATGCTGAACCAGAACGCATCGATCTTTTTGCGCTTTCCTTTTGACGTCGTGGATCCCGCCGGCATTTCCGGTCTCCGCCTCAAAGTGAAGGTCGACGACGGATTTGTGGCCTTCCTGAATGGAGTCGAAGTTGCCTCCATCAACCGACCTGCCGGAGACCTGGCCTTTAACTCAAGTGCGACCGGTGGCGAGGAAGTCTTCGAAGATGAGGAATACGAGGTCTTTGATTTGGCCTTCAATGGCAACCTTCTCACCGGAGAAAACATCCTCGCGATCCAGGCCATGAACGCCAGCCCGGCGAGCAATGACTTCATCTTCATTTCAGAACTGGAAGGCGACATCCAGGACCTCGACGCACCCGCAATCCGGGGCTTCTTCCCCACTCCCTCTCCCGGCGGCTCCAATGGACCTCCCCTTTTTGATCCGCCTTCCGAAGTGAGCTTTGATTCCACCAGCCGTGCTTTTGTAGACAATTTCCAACTGACCCTGAGCGTCCCCGAACAGGACGCCACCATCCGTTACACCATCAACGGGGATCCGGTCACCGAGGCCTCCACCGAATATACCGGCCCCATTTCAATCACCGCTTCCAGACAGATTCGGGCCCGGGCCTTTCTTCCCGCTGCCCTTCCGGGATCATCGCGAACCGAAGGATTTGTCAAGCTGGCCACATCGGAAGCAAACTTCTCCTCGGATCTCCCGGTGGTGATCCTTTCGACCTTTGGCGAAGGGGCCCCTCCGGAGTCCGGCAGCACCATTCGAAAAGATGTCTTCATGCTCATTTACGAACCGGACCCGGTGACCGGCCGCACCACCTTGGACAGCACTCCCACCGTCACCACCCGGGGTGGCTTCCGTAAGCGAGGATCTTCTTCGGCAGGCTTTCCAAAATACGGCATGTCGCTGGAGACCTGGGATGAAAACAACGACGACCGGAATCTCAATATTTTCGGTTTTGGCAGTGAGGCCGACTGGATTCTGAATGCCCGATATACCTTCGATCTCTCACTCATGCGGAATGCCCTGACTTACCAACTCAGCAATGATATCGGTCGTTGGGCGGTCGAAACAAAGTTTGTGGAACTCTACAACGACACCTTTGGTAGCGACGTCTCATCGTCCGACTACTTCGGGGTTTATACCTTCATGGAGCGGATTGATTCCGACAACAACCGTCTCGATATCGCCGGCCTGGATCCCTGGGAAAACTCGGAGGAAGAAATCACCGGCGGATACATCATCAAGCAGGACCGTTCCGACCCGGGTGAGCCTCCATTTTCAGCCAACGGCTTTGGCAATCTCGTCTATGTCGAACCCGACTTTGATCAGTCCACCCCGCAGCAGCGGTCCTACATCCAGGCGTACACGAATTCGATTTTCCCTGCTGCCAACAGCGCCAACGGAATCAATCCCTCAACCAACCAGCACTTCTCTGACATCATCGATGTTCCTTCTTTCATCGACAACTGGTGGATCAACATCCTCGTGATGGACCCGGACTGGGGACGATTGAGCCAGTTTTATTACAAGGATCGAAACGGCAAATTCGCAGCCGGACCGGCCTGGGACTACGACCGGACCATGGGGTCGCGCGACGGTCGCGACGACAACGCCAGCCGCTGGGCAGGCGGAGGCGATACCAGCCTTCCCTTCTATGACAACCGCTACCCGATCTGGGGACGCATCTTTGGTTTTACCGCGGCACACTCCAGTGCAACCCTGTCGAATCCGCAGCTCGTCACAAGTCGTCCGGATACCTTCCAGCAACTCATCGACCGATGGTTTGAAATTCGCAAGGGTGGCTTCAGTGATGACAACATTCAGGGAGTCATCACTTCAATGAGCGAGGAACTTAGCGAAGCCCAGCAGCGAAACTTCGCACGCTGGACCTCTCTCAATCCCGGTGCCATTTCCGGAATCAACTATGCCGAAGGTGGGCTTTCCGGCTGGGCCCGCGAGGTTTCCCATCTTCGTGGTTGGCTGCAAACGCGCGTCGATTGGATTGATCAACAGTTTCTCGCCCAGCCGACCTTGACCCAGGATGGTGGTGTGGTGGACCCCGGGTTCGAACTCGTGATGAGCACACCGGGGGCTCAGGTTTTCTACACCACCGACGGCTCCGATCCACGTGCAACGGGCGGCGACCCCGCGCTCACCGCCATCCCCTTCGACGGCGGCCCGGTCACCGATATCGTGATTCCCGAACTGGAGGCTCCCGCCACCTATCTGATACCGACCGACGATTCTCTCGGGCTGACCTGGACGCAAGCCGGCTTTGACGATTCAAGCTGGTCCACCGGTAACAGCGGAATCGGATTCGAATCCGCCGGCGGACCACTGGAACCAGGGGTGACGACAAGCATCCGGGACGACATGTTTAACGTGAATGCCTCCTGCTACATGCGCTTTGAGTTTGAATTCGATAATCCGGACAACATCAATTCAATGATTCTGGGCATGAAATACGACGATGGATTCATCGCTTACCTCAACGGAGTCGAAGTGGCCCGCGACCGCGTTCCCGCCGTCTCCACCTGGAATTCGAACGCCACCGGAAGCCGCAACGACAACACTGCGATCGGGGCATTCGTTGAGTTTGATATCACTGCCAATGCCAACGCAGTTCTGGATGGCACCAACGTCCTGGCGATCCACGGCATGAACTCCAACGTGGCAAACTCTGATTTCCTCTGCCTTCCCACGATTTCCATCAATCACACTGTGTCAGCGACTCCGGTCATTTTGAATGAAACCACCTTCGTCACCGCCCGCTCCTTTGACGGCGCCCAATGGAGTGCTCCGGTCACGGCCAACTTCGTCGTTGGTGGAGTCCTCGCCAATGCCGACAACCTGGTCATCTCGGAGATCATGTATGATCCGGCCACTCCGACCGCCGCGGAAGAACTCGCGGGATTCACCTCGGACAGTTTCTTCGAGTATCTTGAGATCTACAATCCAACCAATGAAACCGTTGACCTCTCCGAAGTCAACTTCACCGATGGCATCGACTTTTCCTTTGCCGGCTCCGCGGTCACCAGTCTTGCTCCCGGTGAGAGAGTGTTGGTGGTCCGGAGCATCGCCGGATTTACCGAACGCTACGGCAACGGATTCAGCGATTTGATTGCAGGAGAATTCGCAAATGGCACCGGGCTTTCCGGAAACGGGGAACAGATCGTCCTTACCGGGGCCGAAGGGATCATCGCGGATGTCACCTACGACAACAATCCGCCCTGGCCCACCACGCCCGATGGAGACGGGCCCAGCCTGGTCTACCTGAGCGGTTCAGACCAACCGGGATTATCAGACAACTGGCGGCCAAGCGTGGAAACCCTGGGCAATCCCGGAACAAGTGATGCCATCCTCTTCACCGGAGATCCCTCCGCCGACAACGACGGCGATGGGCTCAGTGCCTTTGCTGAATACGCCTACGGAACAGACGACAGCATTCCAAACGCCCTTCCGCTCGTCGGACAGGTTGATCCGGGAGGAACCTACTCCTTCACCTTCCCCCGGAATCTTGCCGCAGATAACGCTCTCATTGTTCTTCAGATTTCCTCCGACCTCACCACCTGGGATCTGGCTGAAAATGCTCTGGGGATTCCAACAGAAACCCACAACGGCGACGGCACCTTCACCTACACTTACCGGACGGCCGGCCCCGCCACCGACAACCAACGCTTCTTCGCGAGACTCCAGATCTTTCAGCGTTAGGCTCCCCGCCCGTCGAGGATCGGTCCGAGTTTGCGGACCGTTTCCTCGGGCCAGTGGGCTGGTGGCGTAAAGATCGCGGCATCGAGAGACTGATGTTCCGGCCAATTCGGTTCTTCCGGAATCATGGGAATGGCCCGTTTGATGATCCGGGCGCTCATCGCGGCATTGCCAGTCAGGTGCTCAACCACCGAGCTGGCCTCGACTGCTTCCTCCCCCTCGCGCCAGCAATCGTAATCGGTGACCATCCCAAGAGTTGCCAACGCAATTTCTGCCTCTCTGGCCAGCTTGGCTTCCGGGAGGTTGGTCATTCCAATGATATCGAAGCCGAAGTGGCGGTAGTAATGGGACTCGGACTTCGTAGAAAAGGCCGGCCCATCCATGCAAACGTAGGTTCCCCCGTTGTGGAGATCAGCTCCTTCGGCCTCTCCGGCTTCAGCAAGGATGCTCCGCAAACCGGAGCTGATTGGCTCGGCGAATCCCACATGGGCCACGATCCCTTCCCCAAAGAAGGTGTGATCGGCCCGCTGGCTGGTACGGTCGAAATACTGGTCGGGCAAGACGACTGCGCGGGGCGGGTATTCCTCCTTGAGACTTCCCACCGCGGTGGCACAGATAACCCAGCGAACTCCCAGTGACCTGAGGGCCCAAAAGTTGGCCCGATGATTCACCTCGGTCGGCAAAATGGTGTGCCCCTGCCCGTGACGTGACAAAAACCAAATCTGACGTCCTTCGTACTTCCCCCCAACCAGCACATCGGAAGGGTCTCCAAAAGGCGTCTCAATCTTCCGTTCCTCGACTTCTTCCAGTCCCTCGAACCCGGAAACACCACTGCCACCAATAATCCCGATTGCCGCTTGCATGGCCGCAACGTCTTTCATCGATTGAGATCCGCCAAGGATCAAATCTCCCAGTCCTCACAACACAGACCCTCGACCCGGCCAAACTCCCGGGTATTGTAAGTCACACAAACCAAGCCAAAAGCCAAAGCCTGCCCGGCGATCTGGAGGTCGTATGGTCCAATCACCAGCCCTTCATTTCCCAACGTGACTCTGACCTCGGCAGCTCGCTGTGCACTCGCAAAGTCAAATGGCAAGACATGCAGTTCGTCCAAAAAGCGCTGAAGTTTGATGGTATTCTCTGCTGGCATCTCCGATTTGCCCACTCCCACCAAAAGCTCGTAAACCGAAACCATCGAAATCGCACAATCATCAGGACTCACTTGACTCAGTCGGGACAAAATCTCCCTCTTCCTCCGCATCGCTCCGATACAGACATTCGTATCAAGCAGATACCTCATGAAGCAAAATCGGGGACTGATGGAACCTGACCTTGCTCAGGGCGGGAGAAATTGTCGTCATCGATCGCGACCTCATCAAAGAAACCTTCCGGCCAGGCTTTCTTCCGGATCGGCTCCAGCAGAAGCCCATCGCCAACCCGGCGAATGTTCACTTCCCGCCCCTCAAGACGAAAATCCTTGGGAATGCGCACGGCTTAAGACCGGCCATTCATGAACACGGTCGTTTTTGGCATATCTGAGACAAGCCATCACTCGTCACTCGAGTCAACCCCACTCCGCCTGGCAACGACCTCGACGCCCAGAATCAAAAAAACACCAACGATGAGTGCGCCAAGTTGCAACCAAACCTCACTGTTCGAGAAATCGGGGAACCCCCAGTTTTCGTATCCAACGATCTTCTCTTTGATCTCTCCCTTCTTCTCAAACTCCTCGACCACCGTGTCTTTCCACGGCCAGATGATGACGAGCGATCCCGCCACAAATCCGGTGATGACAGCAAGGGCCTTGTCATGGTGATTTTTGAAAAGCCAGCCAAGGATGCGAGCCAAAGCCAACAAGCCAAGAACAGCGCCGATTCCAACGGGAATTAGAATGGTCAGCGGCCCTTTCAATTCCCCCTGTGAAAGCGAGTCCACCGACTCAATCATGATCAGGGCGTAGTTGCCCATGAGGAGTAAAACAAAGGAACCACTCAAACCAGGGATGATCATACTGCACATTGCCGCCACTCCACAGAGCAGGAGATAAACCAGACCGGAGTTTTCGGAAGCGGGAGTGAGAAAGGCCATCGATACCGCGACCGCCATCCCCGCCACGAATAATCCGATCACTCCGGGCGACCAATGTTTGATCATGCGGCCGACCGAAGGAATGGAGGCGGCAATCAGGCCAAAAAAGAGCGACCATACGATGGTGGGATGAGATTCAAAACCCCATTTCAAGACCTTGGCCAAAGTCAGGATGCTTGCAATCACCCCGATCCCAAGCGCCGTCAAAAACCAGCCGTCGATCTTGCGCCAAAGATCGCCAATCCGGAAGCCAAGGCCCATCTTGACCGCTTCGAGGTCGAACGACTTCAGCGCCTCGATCAGACGCTCATAGATTCCGGTAATAAGGGCGATCGTGCCCCCCGAGACTCCGGGAACCACATTGGCCGCTCCCATGGCAAACCCCTTCAGGAAGACGGCCAAATGCTCTTTCATGATTCCGGGCTTAGATACCATCGATGATGGCATTCAGGGTCGTGCTCGGGCGCATGGCAGCTTCCAGCTTACCCATGTCGGGAGCGTAATATCCGGCAATCTCCACCGAATCTCCCTGAACGGCATTCAGCTCGGAAACAATCTCATCTTCCTTGGCGGCAAGGGCCTCGGCAACCGGAGCAAATTGCTCCGCGAGAGATGGTGATTCCGATTGCTCCGCCAGAGCTTTGGCCCAGTAAAGAGCGAGGTAAAAGTGACTTCCACGGTTGTCCAGCTGACCACACTTCCGGAGCGGGCTCTTGTTGTTCAGGAGAACGGAAGTGGTGGCATCATCAAGAGTTGCCCCGAGGATTTTTGTTTGATCGCTTCCGATGTGCTCAAGCGAAACGGCCAGAGCGAGAAACTCACCAAGCGAGTCCCAACGAAGGTGGTTCTCCTTCACAAACTGCTGGACGTGCTTTGGTGCCGAACCTCCGGCGCCGGTTTCAAAAAGCCCTCCTCCATTCATCAACGGCACAATTGAAAGCATCTTGGCGCTGGTGCCCACCTCGAGGATGGGAAAGAGATCAGTGAGGTAGTCACGGAGAACGTTGCCGGTCACCGAGATCGTTTCTTCGCCCGCCTTCAATCGCTCAAGCGAAAGCTTGGCGGCGTCCACCGGACTGAGAATGCGGAGGTCCAACCCTTCGGTATCGTGATCTCCAAGATATGCTCCCACTTTCTCAATGAGCTGGGCGTCGTGCGCCCGATTCTCGTTCAGCCAGAAGACTGCGGGCGATCCGGTGGCCCGGGCCCGTGAGACCGCCAGCTTCACCCAGTCGCGAATCGGAGCATCCTTGGTTTGGCAGGCCCGCCAGATGTCCCCTTCTTCAACCTCATGCTCGAGCAAGGTCGTTCCGGCTTCATCAACCACGCGCACCACCCCGGCCGAAGCGATCTCGAAGGTCTTGTCGTGCGAACCATACTCCTCCGCCTTTTGGGCCATCAGCCCGACATTTGGAACGGTTCCCATGGTGGTGGGGTCAAAGGCACCATGCTCTTTGCAGAAGTCAATGGTGGCCTGATAAACCCCGGCGTAGGAGCTGTCGGGAATGACCGCGATGGTGTCGCGCACCTCTCCGTCCTTGTCCCACATTTGACCCGAGTTGCGGATCATCGCCGGAATCGAGGCATCGATGATGACGTCGCTGGGGACATGGAGGTTGGTAATCCCTCGGTCGGAGTCGACCATGGCAAGATCGGGACCCGCTTCGTAGGCAGCTGCGATGTCCGCTTCGATGGCGGCCTTTTGATCGGCCGGAAGCGAGTCGATCTTGGCGACCAGATCACCAAAGCCGTTTTTGAAATCGATCCCGAGTCCTCCGAGCACCTCAGCATGCTTCTCGAGAAGGTCCTTGAAATACACTTCGACGGCGTGACCAAAGATAATGGGATCGGAGACCTTCATCATGGTGGCCTTCATGTGGAGTGAGTAGAGAACCCCCTCTTCCTTGGCCGCTGCCGTTTGTTGAGCCAAAAACTCCACGAGGGCTGCTTTCCGCATGCAGGTGGCATCGAGGATCTCCCCTTCCTGCACCGGGAAGGAGTCTTTCAAAACGGTCACTGTGCCGTCGGCAGCAGTGTG
>JASFWU010000136.1:0-7151 GCA_050049035.1 Akkermansiaceae bacterium
CGGGTTCCGTGATTTCGACGACAAACTGACTTGCGGTGGACGATTCATCGGGCGTCGGGAGACGGGAAAGGGTGGAGAGGTAGAGCCACTCGATCATTTGTTCCGGAGTCAGGTCGGGGTTCTTCTTGCGGTAGTCTTCCACTGCTTTGCTTCCTTTCATGAGCCGCGGGTGGTTGAGAAAGGTGAGCATTTGTGGAATGCCATGCCGGAAATCAGTCGGGTCTTCTTCGTTGCTACAGAAGTCCCGTTGGAACTGCAGCAGGGGATCGCCAATGGGCGCACTTTCGCCGTTCTGGTTGCCGTCCTTGGGGTCGATGGCGCGGAGGTCGAGTTTGGGGTCACCATAAACCTGCTTGAGTGAGTCATAGAGCATATCAGCGGTCATGACGCGGAGAGGCATGTGGCCAAAGAGCGCGGTGATTGGCTTCAGGGTCTCAACCGACTTTCCTCCGATCGGGCGGCTGGTGCGTTGATAGGTCTGCGAGTTGCAGATGCAACGGACGAGGTGCTTGAGATCAAATCCGGAGGCGATGAATTCGTTCTCAAGCAAGGTCAGCAAGCCGGGATGGGTGGGTGGATTGAGCGGACGGATGTCGTCGACCGGATTCACGATTCCACGACCGAAGAAGTAGAACCAGGCGCGGTTTGCAAAGGAACGGGCGAAGTAGGGATTCTCCTTTTTGGTCAGCCAACCGATGAATTCGTTTCGCCACTCGGCCTCCCTGTCAGGTTGTGTTTTGCCATTGCGAAGGTACCCCACTTGCACCTTGCTGCCGGCGTTTAGGAAGGCGGAATCAGGAATCTTGATCTCACCCTTGCCGCTTTTTACTTCGATTTTTTTAAAGTCACCTTTGGTGTGAGTGAAGAAGGCGGCAAGCGACCAGAATTCGTTTTGCGACCAGTCGCGGTAGGGATCGTCGTGGCACTGTGCGCATCCAATTTGCACTCCCATGAAAAGTGAACCGATGGAACGAGCCGAACCATCGGGAGTGGCGCGGGCATTCTGACCAATGAGGCCGTAAAAGATCATCTGGGGGTGATTCTTGATCTCACCACGGACGGAGAGGAGGTCGCGCACGATGTGATCCCACGAGTGATTGGCATTCACTTGATCTGCAATCCACGAACCCATGCGTCGCGCTTCCTGATGCGGCTGCTTCCCGCCGTTCATGTCGGATGGGAGCTCCGGAGGACAAATCCAGTCGCGCCAGGTGCGTCCCATCTGTTTGCCGAAATCGGGCGACTCCAGCAACTGGTCAATTAAGGCGGCTCGTTTGTTGTCCGACTTGCTCTCGAGAAAAGTGCGCGCTTCCTCTGCTGTGGGCACGCGTCCGGCGAGGTCGAGATAAAGGCGGCGGAGAAACTCGACATCATCCGCGCTCGGAGAAGGGGAAAGCTGGTTGGCCTGAAGCCTGGTCGTGACGTGTTGGTCGATTCCAGCCGAAACCTGTGCGGGCTCGTGTCGTTTCCCGGCCGGCAGAGATGGTTTGGTCTTGCTGTCCTTGTGATCGGCAAAGGTGGGTAGTCCGGCGACGATCCACTTGCGGAGGGTTTCCTTGTCTTTGGGCGAGAGTTTTTCATCTCCCTCGGGCATGTCGTCATGAAGGACCTGCTGCCAAAGTTCGCTTTCATCGAGATTGCCGGCGATCACCGCTGCTCCGCTTTCGCCGCCCTTGATCATGGCGGGAAGGGTCCTCAAATCGAGTTTGCCCTTTTTCTTAAGGCCCCCGTGGCAGCCCATGCAGTTTTTGGTGAGGATGGGGAGAACGTCGTGCTCCAGATTCGGCTCCGCGAGGGCAGGTGGGAGCAAGAGCAGGAATGCTCCCGGCAAGAGAGTGGACCGCACAGAGAAGAAGTTCATCAGGTGATCGAGACGGGGGAACTCCGCCTTAATCCTACAGTTACGCAGGGTGGTGCAAAATTTGTTCAAATTGCTGGTTTGGTCGGGCCAATTCAGCACTCCCTCGAGGGAAAACAGGGAGTTGTCTAACAATCATCGGTCTTCTATCTAGGTTGAATGAATTTCATTGCACGCATGATTTTCATCGTGGTTTTCCTGGCCTCCCACGCCTCGGGAGAAGCGATGTTGCAGTATTTCAACCTGAGTTGGCGGGAGCTGCAGGCGAAGATTCCCGAGATTGCGGAAGCGGGCTATGAATCGTTGTGGGTTCCTCCACCAACCAAGGCTGGAAGCGGGTTCTCGGTGGGCTATGACCTGTTTGATCGCTTCGATTTGGGTTCGAAAGACCAGAAAGGTTCCGTGGCCACCCGCTACGGGACAGAAGAGGAATTTCTGGAGTTTATCAAAGTGGCCCATCGATTTGGCATTCGGGTCTATTACGACAACATCATGAATCACAACGGGTTCGATGTGCCGAGGTTCAATGAATTTGTCCCGGAGGACATTTACCCGGGATTTCGGCCGAGGGATTTCCACCTTCGCGAAACGGGTGATGGATTCTATCGAAAGTGGGACAATACCCGTGATTGGGGGAGCACCTGGCAGATTCAGAATCTGGGGCTCTCCGGTTTGATCGATATCGCCACCGAACCCGGGCCCACCAATTTCAATCATGGCCCTTTCGAAGGCAATACTTCGGGCAAGCCGGTGTTCCTTCGCCACCCCAACAATCCCGAATACTATTGCTACATTCCGACGGGCCCCAATCAGTCGCATGCCGCGAACCAAGGAACCTATGTCGGTTTTGGTCCGGGCAATGGCATCACTGCTGCGTTTCTCCAGGCCAACGAGTCTTTCTATGAGGAGATCGTCGAAGACATGCTGCACCGTTCCCTGCGTTGGCAGCTTGACCGCACCAAGGCTGACGGAGCCCGGCTTGATGCGGTCAAACACACCCCTGCTGATTTTTTTGGAGCGACCTTTGGAGGAGACCGGGACACCTCGGACTATGGCTTTCTCGGACAAGGACAGCGTCAGTTCAATCTGACGCGCGGTTATTCTGATGCCAACCACCGTGACACCGTCTTCAACATGGATGCTCCGCGTGACGATGCCATGTTCTTTGGCGAACACCTCGGCGAACCACCGGGATATGGTTCCTACATCGATTCAGGCATGCGCCTGATCGACAACGAGCTTCGCAACAACTTCAACAACGTCCTCGGGAATCCTTCCGCAAGTTTGGCCGGCTACGATCAGGCAGGGTCGGGAGGCTTTGGTCCGAACGTCACCGTGATGCATGCGCAGAGTCACGACAACGACTTCGCGGCCCGACGTGAGTTGCAACATGCCTTTTACTTTACGCGTGATGGCTTCCCGCTGGTTTACACCGACGGAAACTACCATGCCGGAACTTTGGAGGGGAGCGGGGGAGCGTTTCCCCGTCATTCCAATACCGCCTTCCTTGGCCAGTTCGCCGACCAGCGACTTCCGAACCTGGCCTATATTCACCAGCATTTTGCCCGCGGATATCAGCGGGCCCGTTGGGCCGACAGCGACTTTGTGGCCTATGAACGAATCGACAAACGTGAGAACGGAAACATGTCGGATGATGCCGGTGTGGTGGCGATTGTGCTCATCAATGACAACTACGCCAACGGATCGGGCCGCAATATCAGCACGACCTTTCCATCCACTCCTTTTGTCGATGATGCCTACCTTTATCAGTATGCCCGGGGCTACGGGAGCCAGACCGGATTCTACCGCTATGCTTCGCAACTGGATGAAGTGGTTGTCGATCCGGGAAGTTACATGGTGTTCTCCTACCGCACTCCGGAGGAGTCCCGCGCATGGTCTGACCTTGGCGGTCGCCCGATTGAAATTCGTCAGGGAGGAAGTCCGGTCGGAACCCTGACGGTGGCCCGACGGGATGGGCCCAACGGTGATCCCGGTTTCAGCGGGCCTTTTGGAAATCCTGGATTTCATCCCTACCCCAATGATCTCTCGGGAGTGGGTGGTGACGATTACCAGTATGAGGTGGAGATTCCGCGCATCACCGATGCCAGTGATCTGAGCTTTATCTTTCGGGCTGATCGTTCGGCCGCCAACATCCTCTGCAAACTGGACGGGGGAATCGACTTGAATGGAACCGGTGGCAGCGATCCCGGTCTTCGGGACAATCCCCCGGCCTTGAGCACGGATGTCTTCCTGGGATACGAGCAACCGAACTTTGTCGAGCGCATGGGACCTGAGAAGTTTGCCGCGCGGAATACCGTCCGGTGTACCCTCGGTGCCGATGGTGCGGAGACCTGGCGCAAGGTTATCGGGGCGGCTGGTTTCACCAAGGTGAACGGCGATGGTTCAAACCCGATCCCGCCCGATACTGCGGTCTTTGTTTATCACGACCCCGAGGCCGAACTGCCTGCTTCGATTGGAAGCGGGAAACAGTATCAGGAACTTGCAAACAGCATCGAGGTGTATGTGAAAACCAACGACAACCTCAATAGCTTCGAAGGCGTCCTTTACTACACTCTAGAGGCATCCCGGCCTGAAGGAGCCGGTGGGAGAGGGCTCAATCCGGAAACTCTGACCGTTTCCATGGAGTATGTCGACGATGCACCGGAGGGTGGCGACGGAAGTTGGTGGAAGGCTACCATTACTCCTAAGCCGTCAGGAACCATGCGCTATATCGCGGGAATGCGTCGGGTCAATGTCGGGCCACTTTTCCCCAGCGGGGAAAGCGAGGTGAACGACAAACGGCACGGCATGACGGTGTTCGAAGTGACAGGCTTCAATGGCGAGCAGGTCGATTACTTTCCTCATAACGATTACGCCAAAACGCCCGACCAGAACTCGTTTGTGATGTCGACCGGCCTCGAGGAAGGATTTCACATCATCCGGGCGCGGGCTTTCCTCGAACGGTCGGGTAAGGCATCGCTCTACAACACCTTCCAACAGACCTTCTATTATGATGCCAACCGGCCGCAGGGAGAGATCGTTTTCCCGGCTGAGAATGGCGTGTTGGGTGAGCAGAACTACGAGGTGGTGGTTCGTACCGACAACAGCGTGGAGGAAGTTTGGTTCTTCATTGATGACGGCGAGGGAGTGAATGATGACCCGGCTACCGGAGCGAGCAATGGTAACGGCGTTGGGGCTTGGGTAAGGGCATCTGGAAGAGGGGCCGATCCGGGCATCAACAGCAACTTCCCAAAAGAATTTCGTTTCAACTATGCCAATATTCCTTCGGGGAACATTGCGTCCACCTTGCGAGTGCGTTTGGTGGAAGCGACTTCTTCGGATCGATCAACCTGGACTGACACGGTCAGCGCGGCGGACGATGAGGCAGGATGGTACAACACCTTGAGCAGGCAGGTGCTCGCGAATGGTCCGGAGCGGACTCTCTTTGTGGCCTTCCCTTCGGAGGACGGCCAGGTGGCTGGCGATGACTATGAATTGAAAGCCTACTTCTCGAAGTTGTTGGGCGATGGGATCTCCAACGAGGACCTGTTGAATGAGTTCGAGGTCCGGGTTGCGAGCCAGGTCTCCGGATCGCCTGATGGCGCCCAGCTGCAGGATGCCGGATTGTTGCGGATCGATCGCGATGAGACCAATGATTATCACGCTCTCGTATTCGATGTCCCCGAGCTCTGGAACGGTGATCCCGATTTCCTTCATCACATCGAGATCCGTCATGAACGGGCGGGGATTTCGCTTCAAGCAACTCGTTTGGTTCGGGCTCAACGACCCGAAGGAGCCTCGCTCCAGATTGTCTATCCGCCTGCAAACGACGGGGGAGGGCAGCCGTGGGTTGAGTATCTTCCGGCGGTCTTCCAACCGACACCCCAGCAGCGCGAAGTCTTTATTCGGATCGCAACGGATGCTGATGTGCAGTCTTTGCTTTTGTCTTTCGAAGGTGCTCCTCAAGACACCCAGTTCCGGGAAGTTGAAACCTTGGGCGGCCAGAGGCTTTGGCGCTACCGATGGTCGAATGTTCAGCAAGGATTCTATCGTTTGACCGTGAGTGCCCGCCGTGAAGCAGGAGGGTCGTTTGTAGCGACAGCGACAAGAGACATTCGGGTGGCCCTGCAACCCACCGTGCCGGAGGACCAGGATGACGATGCCGATCAATTGCCTGACTGGTGGGAGATTCAGTTTGGCATCAGCATCAACGACGATGGCACGCCTCCTGGGGACGTGAATGCGGGACAGGCCGGTGATCCCGACAATGACGGCGTGGACAATCTGACGGAGTTTCTGTTGGGGCTTGATCCCAACGAAGCGAACTTTGGTGAGGTGCCGTCATTCGATCTGATCCGGAATCCTGATGGCTCGATCTCCTTCTTCATCGATGGAATCCCGGACCGCAATTACACCATTTCCTGGAGCTCGGATCTGGAAAGCTGGGAGCAACTAGGAGAGGTCATCGATACCAGTGCCGATGTCCTTCCGCGAACAATTGAAGTGGTGGATCAGGGTGCCCCTGAGCGCGTGTTTTATCGCTTGTCGGTGAGCATGCCCTGACTGGGGTCAAACTACTTGTCGATCGTCTTGATCAACTTTGAAAGGCCTTCGAGGTTCTTTCGAAGAGCGACTTCGGTATCGAGGTCATTGCGATGGTCGATGATTCCGACGGGTCCTTTGTATCCGCTCTTCACAAGGGTTTTGAGCATGGCGAGATCATGTTCGCCCTTGCCGAGTTCAAGGATCTTTGGCTTTGCGCCGGTGTTCATTCCATTGAGGTTCAGGCAAAGGAGAAACGGTTTCATCAGGGCGAGTGACTTGTCCCAGTCCTTGATATGACCGTGGCCATGATGCCAGTTGTAAACGATGCCGACATGATCATGTCCCCGTCGTTTGAGTTCCTGACAGACGGCCACGAGATTGGCGGGTTCGCCCGACCAGCCACCGTGGTTGTAAAGACCCAGCTTTGAGCCCATGGCCGCTGTTCGTTTGGCAAGCGCCTCCATGGCGTCGGCACCGGCCTTGATCCGCTCTTTTTGGGAACCCTTCTCCAATCTCGGCAACATCTTCCAGATTTGAGGCTTCAGGCCGTGCTTCTCAAACAATTGAAACGCTTTGTCGTGCACTCCCCAGAAAGCGAAGAACTCGATGTTGTGCTTTTGATACTGACGAATCTCTTCTTCGAACTCGGAGACGTGTTGATCACGCCAATCATAGGCACAACGCTTCAAGCCCAACTTGTTCAGCATTTCCGCTCTGGCCTGCGGTCCGCGCTTCTTGGCATCGAATG
>JASFWU010000112.1:0-7929 GCA_050049035.1 Akkermansiaceae bacterium
ATCCGGCGCGGGCATTTTTTCGATCGTCGCTTCGACGCCAGGGTCGAAGGAAAAAAAACTCAACGTTTGGGCTTATCAAACTCCAGGTAAGTGATTCCGGCAACACGACGCTTCTTGTTGAACGAAGTCACCTTCATCGTTTTGACGGTATAAGCTCCGTTCACTTTCATGATATCGGAAATCTCAAACTGCTTGAGAGGATCTGAATCGGGTCGAGGGCCGTATCCCAAAACCCGCATCAAGGCCCGCTGCTTGATCGAGACCCACACGCTCACCTCGCGATACCTCCCGGTCTTGTCGGGATTGAACAGGTGGATCCGCCAACAGTCCTGGCCGTTGATCTTTTGACGCCCGACCAACTTGGGGTTCTTCCAATAGAGAAACTTCAAGGCAAGATCCTCGTAGCTCACATCGGTCCCGCCAATCTGTTCCACAATCTTCTTCGAAGAAAAGGGACGCGTTTTCCCGTTGATGATCTCCAGCAGGTTTTGGTCATTCTCGTTCAGCTGCAGGTGAAAGCGTTCCTTCCCCCCGTTAAGCGCGAACTGAATATCCTTGCCACGAAGAAAAAGTGTCAGCGGGATTCTCTTCATTCCCTTCCGAATCTTTCCGGAAAGAGTCTGCTCTTTCTGGAGAACCGCCACCTGCCGGACCGAGGCCATGATTTCCTCCGCAGTCTGGGCCCGTGCCAAAGGAGAAAAAACGACGGCAACCATTGGAATCAAACGAACGAATCTTTTCATGCTGTTTTTTTAACACTTCATCAATGAGACGCCAGCGAAATCTCGTTGATTCGATCTTTTCCGAAAAAGTCGTTTCAAGCTGCCTTCAGCTCGGTTTTTTTTAGGATTTCCTGACTTGGGACTTGCCCAAAGTCCCCCTCATCGCCTTGCATCTGGGACTGCCCTTCTCCCTTCCGTTTCATGAGTCTTCGTAACCAACTGTCCCCGATTCTTGCCGAAATTCTTCCTTCGAATCCGCGGGAATCAATGAAGGGCACGGAACTCATCCGCCTGCTTCGCATGAAGCTCGACGGGGAATACTCGGATGCCACCCTGCGGTATCATTTTTCGGTGATGTCGCACGACCCGAGTTCGCCTATCGCCAAGGTGGAAAAGGGCCAGGGCTACTACAAACGCGGCGCCTCGACACCTGCCCTCTCCGGTGCTCAGGAATTGGTCAACCAGGGCCAGGGGCGCTTGACCGGACTGGAAAACAGCGAAGCGGTTGACCTCGCAATCCTTCGTCTCACGAAATTTCGCGCCATTCTTCAAAAGTATGCCGAGAGCCGCAGCAACTTCACCTTTGAGTTTCGCGAATCACTCGGTAACGACGCTCCTCTCGGCAACCTCTGGAAGTTTCCCGAGATGGTGTTGATCGATTGGGAGCACGGGCACTTTGATGATGACGGTCTGCAACTCGACCCTGCTCATCTTACCCTCAAACAAAATCTCGGTCTCCCGCCCTACCAGCTCGCGTCGATCCGGATGAGAGTCACGACCAGTTACGATACCTATCGCGAGGACCTGTTCCAGACGATGAGCAGTGCCCTCTGGGCCAATGAGGGAGTCCTTTACCTAGCCACCGGAATCGATGATGAATCGCTGGGAGACCAGGTGCGCTCCCTGGCGACCCAACTGGGAATCGGAGTGGTGAGCTTTGGTCTCACCTTGAAAGAGCTCGATAATCTGCCAAGCCCCGAGCAACTCGCCAACGCCATGGACCGTGAAAACGACGCCATCCTCGGCATGTTGCGAATTGAGAAGATGGCCTCACCGAAGCACCGCCCTCATTGTGGATGGGAAGCTTTGCAAGCGCTCCGCTCGGACCACCCTGAAATGAGCCAACTCCTGGCCTGGCTTGGTGGCTCACTCGAAAGCGGCAAAGTAAAACCATTCCAGGCACCACGCTCCTGATCAGCTTGGAGGAAGCCCGTTCATTTTTTCAGATCTCCCTGTTCAGAGCTCAAAGTTCATCCCCTTGCCTGACCTCGGGCTTGATGTCAATCGGGGCAGCCTTGGGCTTCTTCGAGATACTCTCGATGCTGTCATCTTCGTCCTGCACCGGCACCACGTTGATATCGACCTGGACCGGAACCGCCCTGAGACCTTCGATGATTTTTTGAAGCTGGGCAATCGACCCCTCGGCTAACGCCGGTGGAGTGCTTAGCCCCTGCCCAATCATTGCTAGGCCGTCATTGAACTGGCTCATTTGTGCCACCACTCGCGCCACCGGATCATTTTCACCCGCTCCGCCCAAGAGCTTCTGCTTGCCAAAGTCTTTTTTGATCTGCTCCCAGCGAGCGGCTTCCTCATCAGTGAGAACCCCTTCCATTTCCTTAAACTTCAGCAGGTTGGCCTCCGCTCCGGTGGTGAGGGTTTGCGATTCGTTTTCGTAGTGATCGAAAATCAGTCCCTCGACTTCCTCCATGGTCATCAAGGGCAACACCTTCTCGGCAATCCGGTTCATGTTCCGGTAGGAGCCCTGCAGCTTGAAGGAAGGTTCGACCCGATACGCGTCTTCCTGAGCCGCACTCCGGATGTATTCCATATTGACCCGTAGGATCGAATCGCGCACACGAAGGAGACGCTTGAGAGTTTGTGCAAACTCCTCGATCTCGGCCGGGGTGTAGTTTCCTTCGAAGTCAATCCCCTCCGTGCTTCCGGTTTCGGCCACCGCAAGAGCTGCATAGACATCCTTTTGACTCTTGCTGGCGAGTTTGCTCAACACGCTGTTCGACGTCAGGCAGTTCTCCACAAAACTCACCTTGAAGGCCTCTTCGTGATCTCCGAGAATATCACCCAGGTTGTAGGTATCGGCCCGGTTTGCCAGCATGTCGGGAATCTGGAACTTCCCACCCGACTCGGTGTAGGGGTTTCCCGCCATCACGACCGCGACCTTCTTTCCCCTCAGGTCATAAGTCTTGGCACGTCCGTTGTAGACCCCCTCAATCCTCCGCTGGCCATCACACAAGCTGATGAATTTCTGAAGAAACTCAGGATGGGTGTGCTGAATGTCATCGAGATAGATCATGACATTGTCCCCCATCTCAAGTGCGAGGTTCAGTTTCTCTACTTCCTCGGCAGCCGAAGCATTGGGAGCGTCCGCGGGATCCAATGACGTCACATTGTGACCCAAAGCAGGACCGTTGATCTTCATGAAGGTCAGACCAAGACGGTTCCCAATGTACTCCATGAGAGTCGTCTTACCATAACCCGGAGGAGAGATCAGAAGGAGCAAGCCCATCCGGTCGGTCCGGGTATCGCTTCCCGCCGTTCCCATCTGCTTCGCCAGATTATCGCCGACCATCGGAAGATAGACCTCGTTGATGAGTCGGTTCCGCACGAAGGCCGACATCACACGAGGTTTGAACTCCTCGAGCCTCATGTCTTCCCGCTTTGCTTCGACCAACTCTTGTTTCTTCTCCTGGTAAGCGAGGAAGGTCGGGACCTCATGACGAGCAAAGCCCGAAAGGCGCTCCATGAATTCATGGTAGTCGATCTCAATTTTCCCTTCCTCAATACGAGGATGACTCCCTTTCAGTTCCTCGAGAGTGGTCGTCAGTTCAGCATCTTTGACCTGGGTCGGTGAATGCTCTCCCAAAAGAAACTGCACTGCGGCTTCCTCATCTCCCAGATAATCCAGAAGAACTTCGTACTTGCTCGGCACATGATCCCCCAGCGAATCAAGGATCTCACCCAAATCATGGGATCGCTTAAACTTTTTGAGAAGTGCATCGGCCTTCGCGGAAATGATGAACTTACCACCTCGTGCCAGTTCCTCGGCAAGGTAAACGTGGCGCAGACCTCCGGTCTCCTCGCCCATCTTCTCCCTTAGCTCTTCGAGATATCGTTCCGGAATCTCCAGATCTCCCTCCCTCTTCCCGCTGGCCTTCAGTTTGATTGCCAAACGTTCCTTCTCAGGTCCGTCTTCCCACGAAAGCCAAAACAAAATTGCCGCCGCCCGGATCTCGGGAGGATAACGCAATAGTCCCGCGCCTTCCTCCATCGGTTGGATCGCTTCAACCAACTTTGCAGCATCAAGATCATGCACCCCCTTCAGGTAACCTTCCTGATAACGGGGTTGCATGAATTGCTCGAGGGTCTGCTCACCTCCGCCGCGAAGGAAACAATATGCCAACCACTCCGCACGATAGACTTCCGGCGTCTCCGAAACGACCTCCTGATCCCAGACGGCCCCGGTTGCCAAAAACTCCGCGTCGGTGACCGGCTCGAAGAAGTTTGTTCCACTCAAATGGAAACACATCTCACCTTCACGTGGCACAATGCTCAGCTCGAGTTCCTGCTCGTTGACGGAGAACCGATGCTTCCCGAATTTGATGATGGCTTGTCCGTCAACGAAGAGTTCCTTGCGGTCCTTTAACGCCCGCACCGCGTCATCGCGGGTGGTATTGAGTCGCGTTTGGATGTCGTCGCCTTTGACCGCATCACCCAGTTCGGTCAGCTCGCTGATGATATCGCGGACCTTCTCGATCATCAGGTCACTGGCAAAGTAACCATTGATCTCGTTGATCTCGGAGAAGCCCTCCAGGCGATTCTTGATGCCGGAAAGAATGCGCTCGGCTGATTTCACCAACCGGTTGCTGCGACGATTGCGCTTTTCCAGCAGGGACTGCTTGCGACTTTCAAAAGCCTCGTAGATCTCCTCCCGCTTCCCGGTCAGTTCATCCACGTAGTCGTCGAACTCGGCAAACTTCCCCTCCAGTTCCTCCAACTGGACCATCACCTTGGTCAAGTATTCCTCACACTTCTCCGGAGTGTCGCAGAGGTCGAGGAAGTTCACCACGGCCTGGCCGAGCAACTTCATCTGGGCCCCGAACTGGGCTTGTCCCTCACCTTTGGCCAACTCCAAACGCTTGTTCTTCAGCGCGGAGCGGACTCCATTCAACTTGGCGTAGATCGCCGAAACACCATCAATGATCGCAGTCGTCTGGGTGGCATCCTGGATCTTGAGATTTCCGACGATGTCGATGAGCATCTCCAGTTCGCCGCCCGCGCGATCCAATCCTTCGGCCACTTCATCGGCTTCGACCACCTTGGCGAGCTTCGCCACCCGGGCTTCCTCGTCATCAACCGCCTTCCGGTATGGATCAAGAGCCTCGGGTTTCAGCAAAAACTCAACCGTTTGGTTGGCGGTCTTCTCCCCGGTCTCGATGAGGTCCTTCTCCAGTTCATCGACAAGGGCCTCGTCGACATAGCGCAGTTCCCGCAGTCCGATGACTTCGCCACGGACCTTTCTCAGTTCGGCGAGGTGATGAACAAAACCGAAGATATCATCGGCCGGTGAATGCCGGATGGCGCGCAACAAATGATCCGCAGCCTCGCGGACTACCTTGGTCCGCTCACCGGTCGAACGACGCAGAGATTGAACCTTCTCAAACTCATCAATGGCAGCGGTCGCTGCCGCCCGAACTGCTTGAAGCGGCTCAACCAGATTCCCGACCTCATCTTCTCCCAGCCAAAAGTAGGAATCGATGACGTCGCCCGATTTTTTCGAAAGATCGAAATAGAGATCCCCATAAGTGTCGTCCTTCCTGAGCAAGGTCAGGATTTCACGACATTCCGACATTCCGCGCACGAGCTCCGCGTTCCCGATCTTGAACAAGAGGGACTCGCTGTTTGCAGCCTGGGCCGCGGCAGCTTCATCGCTCAAGTACGACGTTTGCCAGACTTGCAAGGCATGATGCTTCGAAGGTTCGTCTTCGGTCCGGAAAAGGACCATCCGCCCATCCGGGAAGATGGAATAACCACTGCAAACCACCGGGGTCTCCACTGACTGGGAAATGCGATTGTAGGAGAGCAGGACGTAGTCGCCGGAAAGTCGGTTATAGAAGGCAAAAAGAGTATCCTCGCCATTGGCGCTGACTACCCTCCGCTCGAACCTCATGTCAGTGAGATCAGTTTCAAAGACCTTGGACTCACCGGTGAGGAGGAGGTAACCATTCGAGAAAATCAAGCCCTGGTCATCGGGCAAAAGAACGCAAGACTGACCGATGGCATCGATTCGGTGCACCGATTGGGTTTTCTCGTTAAAAACGAGGTAACGATGCAACTCCTCCCGATAAGGAAGGATCTTCAGAAGAATGAGAGGCCCGACGGTGGCATAGAGAATCTCGGCATCATCAAGAGTCTGATCCAGCTCGGTAACCGGCTCCTGGTAGATTCCGGCACCCGAGGAGGTGTTGTCCTCCACCTTGATGGTCAGGTCACCTCCGACTGTTTCAACGAAGACCCGGTCCTCAATCGAGACATGAGGATGCTCCCCGGACCGTTGCATGTCGCGGTGGGCCCGTTTCCATTCAAACTCCTGCTGGGGAGGAAACTGGTATTCGTGATCAAAGCGATTCCCGACATAGGTCAGAGTCCCGTCCCCATTGATAAGCCACTTAAAGGTCTTGAGATCGGTGATCGCTTTTCCGATCCGCATCGCCATGAAGAGATGCGGCCCAATGACCATAAATTTCACAAAGACCGCCTCGCGGTAGTATCGATAGAGATACTTAAAGTCATCCTGAAAGGAGGGGTCTGAGAGAACCTCCTCCGACGGGACACTTGAGAAAGTGTGCGACTCGGGTTCGAAATCGTAGACCGAGAAAACATCTTCGATATGAGTGGTCGCCTTGAGACCGAATTGAATGTTGTAGCCGAAGAGAAACCGGTTGTGCCCGATGGCCACCAGATCACGTGGCACACAGTTGTGCTCCGTCGAGATCCGCTCGGTAGAAACTAGCTCGGTTTCAACCGCCCCGAAGACCTCGTGACGCTGTTCATTCAGCGCCGTCAGCCGCGCCTGGAGGTCTGATCCACCCTTCTCAAGGCGGGCCCGAATCACTTCGTAGGCTCCACCTTCAAGCTGCTGTTTGACTTCTTCTGCCATCTTGTTTCTTGTCCGCTAATCCTCGCAAATCGACGCTAATCCTCCCAGCTAGTGGAGATTAGGAGGGTTGTCTTTTTGATCTAAAAAGGCGATGCGTTCCCATTGGAGGCCATCTGCTTTGCCAAAGTTAACAAGGAGTCCCAACTGAAAACCTGTTGCTTTAAGATAGTTCAAAACCTGGCTTCGATGCTCGTCTCTCAAATCAGCCAACGCCTTGATCTCCGGGATAATCTCTCCGAAACAAACAAAGTCTGGTTCAAAAGACTTCTGAAGCTTCTGTCCTTTAAACTGGATCTGGATTTGGGGTTTAGAGACAGCGGGAATCTTCCGTTCGGCAAACTCATAGATTAACGATTCGTGATACACACCCTCCACAAAGCCATGGCGATGATAGTTGTAGACTTCAAAGCACGCTCCGGTGATTTGGTAAGCCTCGTCTTTAAATATCAACCCCATCGTTCAGGAGGATTAGCGTCGATTTGCGGGGATTAGCGGACCAATCATTCCTTAGCCGAGCTTCTTCAACAAGTCCGCGGCTTTCATGTCGCCGACACCGAACCTTTCGGCGGCGCCGAGCATGCCGACGAGCTTCTTGCGCTCGTCGCCTTGTGCCGTGCCGGCCAGTTGGCCCAGCAGGGTTGCGATACTGAGATTCTTGAGATCTTCGGTCTTAACCCCAAAGTCGCTGATCCAGGTCGAGAGCTGGCTCTTGAAGTATTCCGGATCTCCGTTGAAGAAGGTCTCCTTCACGTCATCGAGCACCTCGCTGTTGTTCACCGTGCGATCGACCACTTTCCCGGTGGTGATGGCCTTGGTGATCCGATCAAAGAACTCGGTCTCGCCACCGACAATATCGATTTTTGCAGACTTGAGGGCCTCACCAACGACCACCGCCTGTTGCTCGGCGATCTGGCGCTGGACATCAATTTCAGCGAGCTCGATTTCCTTCTCCTTATCGAGGGTCAGCTTGAACTCCTCGTGCTCTTGTCCGGCTTCTTCGAAGAGCTTCATGGCAGCAGCCTTCTGTTCGAT
>JASFWU010000113.1:0-7837 GCA_050049035.1 Akkermansiaceae bacterium
ATCTTCCTTGGTTTTCTTCGGCTTCACCACCTTGGCAATCTTGCGCAGTTCCTCGCGGGCAATCGGGCCCGGCCTCAGCAATCTCAAAATCGGTCCCTTTTCGGTCATTTCCGGAGCCACGATGGTGCTCTCCAGTCCATCGCGACAAGCTCCGCCGTCCACTACCAACGGAATCTTTCCACCCAGTTCTTCCATCACCGCGTCAGCCGAGGTCGGACTAATCCTCCCAAAACGATTGGCACTCGGTGCCGCCACCGGGATTTCCTTGGCGACCGCCCGCATCACTTCATGCGCACTCATCCTTACCGCCACCGTCTCCAGTCCGCTCGTGACCAAATCGGGAACGTCCGGATTCCGCGGCAGGACCAGGGTCAAGGGTCCCGGCCAGTAGGTCGTCATCAACTCCTTGACCACATCTTCAAGTTCCTCCGGGATCTTTGCCACCAAATCGAGGTCCCGTTTGTGGCCGATGTGCACGATCAAGGGATCAAAAGAAGGACGCTCCTTCACTTCAAAAACCTTGGCCACCGCTTCGGCATCAAAGGCATCCGCAGCGAGGCCATAAACCGTTTCAGTAGGCAACGCCACGAGCCCGCCATTCTCCAAAAGCTCCACCGCTTCCGCGACGGCTTCTCGCCAATCTTCAAAATCTGCAACCACCCGTTTCGTGTCCACGCGAGATCTTTAGCAGATACCGCTTCGCGAATCGAAGCCAGAAAGGTAGACTTTTGCAGGCGGGATGCAGCGAAACATTATCCTCATCGGATTCATGGGCACGGGGAAGTCGACCATCGGACGACGGCTCTCCCGCACCTTCGGCTACCCGCTCATCGATACCGACCAGCTGATTGTCGAACAACAAGGCCGCCCCATTCCGGAGATTTTTGCCGAGGAAGGAGAGGAAGCCTTCCGCGATATGGAGACCAACCTCCTTCGCTCGCTGTCCCGCCACTCCGGACACATCATCGCCACCGGAGGAGGCATCATCGGACGCGAGGAAAACCGGCTGATCCTCCGAAATCTCGGCTATGTCGTCTGGCTCATCGCAGGTCCCGCCGAGATTCTCGCGCGAACCTCGCGAAATTCCAACCGTCCCCTGCTGAACCACGATCGCCCCGAGGAAACCATCCGCAATCTGCTCGAGGTGCGGACTCCCTACTACAAAGCCACCGCGCACCTCTCGATTGAAACCGACCAGCTTTCGTTCGATGAAGTCGCGACCGGAATCATCGAATCGGCACGCTACTATTTCAGCACCCTCGAATGACGCCCGGCATCGTCAAAGCCAACGTGAAGTTTGTCGCCCGCCAACTCGGCTTTGACGACTGCCGCATCGCGACCGCCACCCGCGCCCCGCATGCCGACGACTACCTCCGCTGGGTCGAAGAAGGACACGCGGGTGATATGAAATGGCTCGAACGCAACACCGAGCGACGCTGCGATCCTCGCGAAGTTCTGCCGGGCTGCCGATCGGTGGTGTCCCTCGCTCTCAACTATCTTCCTGCGAAAGAACAACCGCGCTCGGATTACCGCATCGCCCGCTACTCGTGGAACGACGATTATCACGACGTCATTGAAGACAAACTGAAAGACCTCGACCTCACCTTGCAGGACATGGGCGGCACCCAGCGTTATTACGTCGATACCGGGCCCGTCCTCGAACGCGACTTCGCTTCCGCCTCCGGCCTGGGATGGAATGGCAAATCAACGGTGCAGATCCATCGCAAGTTGGGCACCTGGTTTTTCCTCGCCGAGCTCCTCACCACCCTCGAGATGGAGGCCGACGCCGAATCGTCCGACCACTGTGGCAAATGCACCGCCTGCATCACCGCCTGCCCCACCCAGGCCATCACCGCTCCACGAAAGCTCTCCGCCACCCGCTGTATTTCATACCTCACCATTGAACACAAAGGGTCCATTCCTCTCGAATTCCGCCGGGCCATGGGCGACCGCATCTACGGATGTGACGATTGCCTCGATGCCTGCCCGTGGAATCGCTTTGCCAAGACCTCGCGGGAGGCTTCCTTCCACGCCCGGGAGGAGATCTTCGCTCATTCCCTGCGCGACTTTCTCGACCTGTCGGTGGAAGACTTCCGACAGGTTTTTGCCAAATCGCCCATCAAACGCATCAAGCTTGAGCGATTTCTTCGCAACGTCTGCGTCGCCCTTGGCAACACCGGAGGTGCGGAAGATCTTCCCAAGCTCAGAGAACTCGCCCAACACGAATCCCCCCTCATCGCCGAACACGCCCAATGGGCGGTTTCCGAAATCCTGGACCGTATCCCCTCATGAAACTCCTCCTCTTCGCCATTCTCCTTCAGAGTTCGTGCTCACTGTTCGCCGTTCAAAGTTCGCCTCCGCCCAACATCCTTCTCATCCTTGCAGACGACCTCGGCTACTCCGACCTTGGCTGCTACGGTTCGCAGATCCAGACCCCGAATCTCGACGCACTCGCGAATAACGGACTGCGCTTTACCAACTTCTACAACACCGCCCGTTGCTGGCCCACCCGCGCTTCCCTCCTGACCGGGTACTATCCACAACAAGTCCGCCGCGATGTCATCAAGGGGCAAAAGGGAGAAAAAAACCGCGGCGGAGCCCGTCGCAACCGGCCTTCGTGGGCCCTTCTCGCCCCGGCCCTTCTCAAGTCATCCGGCTATCGATCCTATCACATCGGCAAGTGGCATATCGACGGCATGCCGGTTGCTTCGGGATTTGATCGTTCCTACTACCTCAAGGACCAGGGACGTTTCTTCAACCCCACCACTCATCATCTTGATGACAAGAAGCTCCCGCCGGTTAAAAAGGGAACCGGTTTCTATGCCACCACCGAGCTGGCCAACCGCACTCTCGAGTTCCTCGAAGAGCACGAAGCGAAGCACAAGGACTCACCCTTCTTCACTTATCTCGCTTTCGCGGCTCCCCACTTTCCGCTCCATGCCCTTCCCGAAGATATCGCGAAGTACGAAGAAACCTTTACTTCCGGCTGGGAAGAGCTACGCACCAAACGACACCAGCGCATGGGAGGGCTTGGATTTCCAAAAGTAGACCTTTCACCTGTCCTGCCCGACCT
Organism: Akkermansiaceae bacterium; assembly: GCA_050049035.1. Taxonomy (GTDB): domain Bacteria; phylum Verrucomicrobiota; class Verrucomicrobiia; order Verrucomicrobiales; family Akkermansiaceae; genus SW10. The sequence goes on from JASFWU010000113.1 coordinate 3,074, forward strand.
AGGCCCGCCCTACCATTTCCCCGACCATCTCAAGAAGCTGGGCCCGGGCGAGGTCAACCGACCACTTCCGTGGGACTCCCTGACCGCCGGACAAAAGACGTTCCAGGCCCGCAAGATGGCAATCCATGCCGCCATGATCGACCGCATGGACCAGGAGATCGGACGTGTGATTGCCCACCTGAAGAAAACGAAACGCTTCGAAAACACCCTGATCCTTTTCCTTTCCGACAATGGAGCAAGCGCCGAAATCATGGTGCGGTCCGACGGCCACGACCGATCCGCCCCGATGGGTTCGGCCGCTTCCTATCTGTGCCTCGGCCCGGGTTGGTCCACCACCGCCAACACTCCGTTCAAGAAACACAAAACCTGGACCCACGAAGGCGGGATCTCCACTCCCCTCATCGTGCATTGGCCCAAAGGAAAAATCGGCAAAGGCTTCCGTGACACCCCCGCTCACGTCATCGATGTTTTGCCCACCCTCCTCAAGCTTGCTTCCATCGATCAAAACGAACCTGCAGTTCAGCGCCCGGGCAAAAGCCTCCTTCCGCTTTTTGAAAAGGATGCGACCAAGTTTCACGATTTCCTGTGGTGGTCCCATGAAGGACATCACGCCATTCAGAAGGATGGATGGAAGGCGGTCTCATCCCACAAAGAACCATGGGAGCTTTATCATTTGAAAGAAGACCGCAGCGAAACGGTGAATCTCGCCGCCAAGCACCCGGAGCGGCTCAAGGAACTGGTCGCACTTTGGGAAAAGCAGGCCAGACGCTTTTTGAATGATGCCAAAAGGTAAGTGAACCAGCAGAACGAGATCGACCTCATCTCTGGCACTCCGCATGCTCCATCCCGTCATGCGCATCCTCATCGCGAACGATAAATTCAAAGGCTCGCTCACCGCCAACCAGGTCGCTGAAGCGGTCGCGGCCGGACTGCCCGAAACCTGTGAGATCGACTTTTGCCCGATTGCGGACGGAGGAGAAGGCTTCACCGCCACCATGCTGGCCGCGCTCGGTGGACGCTGGGTGGAATGCGATACCGTTGATGCCTTGCTACGCCCGATCAAATCCCGCTACGCCATTTCCGACAGTGGACTCGCGGTAATGGAAATGGCGGCAGCCTCGGGTTTCGAACTGATCTCGGCCGAAGATCGCGACATCCTGCGATCCTCGACCTATGGTACCGGATTGATGATCCGTCACGCGGCCGAGCAGAAAAAGGTGGAGCGCATCCTCATCGGACTCGGTGGCTCGGCCACCAATGACGGCGGAGTCGGCATGGCAGACGCGCTCGGCGCACTTCTTCTCGACGAAAACGAAGACCTGCTCGCTTCCTGTCCGGCTGAACTTGGCAGCCTGGCAAAAATCGATACCGACCAATTGATGGAAGTGCCTCCGGTGGATGTCGCCTGCGATGTCGACAATCCGGTTCTCGGCCCCAACGGAGCCACCGCCATTTTCGGTCCGCAGAAAGGAGCTGACGCTGAAAAGCGCGAGTTTCTCGAAGACTACCTGACCCGTCTCATCGAGGTCACCGGAGCCAACGATCTTGCCGAAACTCCCGGAGCGGGAGCGGCCGGCGGGTTGGGCTTTGGCATGATGCATTTTCTCGGGGCTCAACTTCATCCGGGATTCGATCTTGTTTCCGACGCCCTGGACCTGCCGGCACGAATCGCGGCTGCCGATCTCGTCATCACCGGCGAAGGATCGCTCGATTCCCAGTCGCTCTCGGGCAAAGGCCCGGTCGGCATCGCCCGTCTCGCCCAGGACCAGGACAAACCGGTCATCGCGGTGGCAGGCCATATCACCAAAGAAGTCCGTGAGTGTGGCCTTTTCAAACACTGTGCGGCTTTGAGCGAATACGATCTTCCGCTTGAGATCCTCATGTCCGATGCCGCCGACCTCCTCACCCGAAAAGTTCGCGAACTAAGGGACTTGCTCCCCCTGCAGGGAGAGGCTTGACTCCCCCCCACATGAGCAAAGCAGTTCTCCTCTTCTCCGGACAAGGGGCCCAAAAAGTCGGCATGGGCCGGGATCTCGTCGAAGCCTACCCTTCCGCCAAAGCCCTTTTCGAAAAAGCCGACGACATCCTCGGCCGCTCCCTGACGAGCATCATGTTCGAGGGTCCTGATGAAGCCCTGACCAAAACCGGCAACTGTCAGCCCGCCCTTTTCCTCCACGGTCTCGCCCTTCTCGAAATCCTGCGGGACAAAGTCCCGTCGCTTGAACCAGTCGCGGCGGCCGGCCTTTCCCTGGGAGAAATGACCGCGCACTGCGCAGCAGGGACATTTACTTTTGAAGAGGGTCTCAAACTGGTGGCCCGTCGCGGCGAGCTCATGGACGAAGCGTGTGAAGCCAATCCCGGCACCATGGCCGCCATGATCGGAGGAGCGGATGAAGACGTAGCCCGTCTCGCCGCCGATTGTGATGTCGACGTGGCCAATCTCAACTGCCCCGGGCAAACTGTTCTTTCGGGGTCTCACGAAGGGATCGATGAAGCGGTCTCAAAAGCCAAAGAATACGGCCTCCGCATGGGCAAGAAGCTTCCGGTGGCTGGTGCCTACCATTCCCGCCTCATGGCCGGAGCCCAGGAAAAACTCGGCGAGACCTTGGCTCGAACCGAATTCACCCAGCCGGAGATCCCCGTGATTTCCAACTTCCTGGCCCAACCGGCAGAGGGTCCGGACGCCATCCGCGCCTCGCTCAAGGACCAGGTCACCGGCTCGGTGCGGTGGATTGAGTCCATTCGCCTCCTGCGCGAGCAAGGTCACGATCTCTTCATCGAGCTCGGACCGGGCAAGGTTTTGGCCGGTTTCATGGCCCGAATCGACAAGGAAGCGCACATCATCTCCATCGAAGACGCCGCCTCGCTCGAAGCGGCAATCGACGAGCTGGGGTAAATCGCAAAAAAGTGCGAAATCGACTAAAATAGTTCTTGTTCATCATCTGGGGGCGTCCTAGCGTCCCGCCGTCCTAACCGGCAATGCGGAGCGGTAGCTCAGTTGGTTAGAGCGCCGGCCTGTCACGCCGGAGGTCGCGGGTTCGAGTCCCGTCCGCTCCGCCACTTCACCCTAGTCCAGCTCGTCTGGGCCAGGGTGAAGTGCTTTACAGGGGGCTACACCAAAGTTTGGGGACGAGGCTGAAATCCCCGTGTTTTTATGCTGATCTTCACAAGATACCGCGCTTCCTATCTTGTTGAATGGAATCACCGGCATCAATCTGGGGTTATTCGCGATTACTTTTTGCTCCTTTTTAAGGGTCCCGCCATGGGTGGAGTCTCGAAGAATTTTCCTTCGTCAATCAAGCGCGGATCCTTCGTCATCTTCAGCTCCTTCAACAATTGATCACGAAGCCCTTCCACGACCTCCGCATACTTGGGATGACTGGCAAGATTGTTCATCTGATTGGGATCGCTCCTTATATCATAAAGCTCTTCACGGGGACGCTTGCCGTAGGCGTGATCATAGAATGGCTTCACCTGTGGATTCTTGCGGTTGGAGACAATCCACGCCTTGGTGGGTCCGGCATCTTCATCAGGCAGGGTCACAAAGGTCGTGTTGGTCAACTTCTCGGTGCTTGGCTCGGAGTCGGTATCGAGCAGGTAGGGATCGCCAAGAGGATAGCGCTCCGGTTTGAAATTGATGATGAAGAGATGGTCTTTGGTGCGAATCGCTCGCTGTGGATAAGGAAGGTTCCCCTCCCGGGCCAATGCGACATGCCGTTCCCGGCCCATAAAAACGTGAGTTCGGTCTTCATCAACCAATCCGGTTTTTTCTGATTTGAGTGTCGGCCAGATAGACGGACTGGTCATTGAATCGGGAACTTCCACTTCTCCCGACTCCAGAAAAGTGGCGGCCAAATCGGGAAGTGAGACAAAATCATCCACCACCCGTCCGCCACGAACACCCGGGCCCGTGATCGCGAGAGACACTCTCGTTCCAAAATCATAGAGGTTGCACTTTCCATGGGGGAATCCAGCCGGACCATGGTCACCGGAGATTGCGATGAGGGTTTTTTCAAACTCGCCTGCGGCCTTCAGCTCTTCCACAAGGATTCCCAGGGCCATGTCAAAAGCCATTGCCTCGCCAAGATAGTCGGCGAAGTCTTGCCGCACTGCTTCAACATCCGGAAGAAACGGCGGCATTTTCCCCTTCAGAGAATCAGGATTGATCTGCCAAAGGGCTTTCCCGGAACCTTTGACCCATTTGCGATGGACGTTCGTCGGGCCAAACCAATAGGCAAACGGTTGACCATCTTTTCGTGCCGCGAGCATTTGCCGAAAGTTTCTTCTTACCTGTTCACCCACCTCTTTCTTCGCTTCCTCCAACGACCTTCCTTTCGAGACCATCTTTGTGACCGTTTGCGAAAAGCCGTTGAAACTTCCTCCCCCCTTCGCATAGGCATCAGCCCGGCTAAATGGTGAGTTGGATGGAGTTCCCGGTCCCCAGACCTTCCAGGTGTAACCGATATGATAACCCTTGTCCTTCAGGAGAAGCGGCCAGGATGGAATCGAATCGTCCCAGACAGCCCCTTGGAGAATCGCCCCAGTCCCCGTCATCCAAAAATGCCGACCGGTAAGAATCGAACTCCGGCAGGGTGTGCAAGAGGGAGCATTGACGAACGCGTTATTGAAAAGAACTCCCCTTTTTGCGAGCTGTTAGGCGGACCCCAAAGTTCGGCCACTGGAAAGCTAAATTAAGCTATGGTCGACAGGCACGGGGAGGTTCTATTTGAAGGTGATTGTCCTTTCAAGGTTGGATGGCCAGAT
>JASFWU010000114.1:0-7757 GCA_050049035.1 Akkermansiaceae bacterium
GAGATGGTTTTTCAAAACACCCCGGTTTCGTTTAACTGGGGAGGCGTTCCCATTTCAGCGCAGGCCACTCGTTTGATCACCCTGCCGACGGTAAACGACGGACTTGATGTCGTGTTGGAATACTACAATGAGCCCATTCTTGAAACCGACGAAAGCCCTGCCGAACAGGGGATCGAACCCATTGCCTCGGTTGTCCTGCTTTCAGACGTCCGACTTTTCGAGTGGAGTGTCCTGAGAATTCAGGATTACGAACGAACCGAGCGGGACGAGTGGCCCTACGAGTGGGACACAAACAACCAGAGACCTGGCTTTGTCGAACTGACCGTTCAATTCCAATACGGAGAGAGTCCGGTGAAGCGGCTCTTTTGGATTCCCAGCAAGGCGAACCCCGCGACCACCATGTCGGCCTTGCAAAATACGGCTCGTTCGGCTCTCCAAAATGCCGGAGGGGCAGGCGGACGACCCGGAGGCGGAGGGAATGGAGGCCGTCCAAACACCGGTCAATCTGGAGGAGGCGGCGGAAGACCACCGCAGGGAGGACGACCACCACAAGGCGGAGGATCTCCGACCATCAACCGATGAAATCAAGCCACCACCATCAGATGGAGAAAGGATCGACCTTGGTCGCGGTCCTCTGGATCATGGCGGTCATGTCGCTCGCGCTGGTGGCGACAGTGAAAATCACGACCTATCAATCGGAAGTCGCCGGTTCCCAGATCAATGGAATCGAGGCCCGGCAATATGCCGACATGGGGCTCAATCTCGCCTGCAATCCCCGCGTTCAGCAGTGGGATCCCATTCTCAATCAGCGGTTCGAAAACGGAGCGGGCTTTGATGTGAAGATTCTCTCGGAAGGAGGGCGTTTTAATATCAATTTTATCCTCTTCGCCCAGGACAAGGCGCTCATGAGGGATATCCTCGCCGAGTGGGGCATTGACTTCGATGCCCGGAATGAGATCGTCGACGCCTTGATCGATTGGGTGGACCAGGACAGCAATCTCGAAACCAACGGGGCCGAGTTTGAATATTACGAGGGACAGGGTTTTCTTGATCGTCCCTTCAACCGTGGCTTCTACGATCTCGACGAGATGCGCCTCGTCCGCGGAATGGAAATCGTGGAAGCGGCCAATCCCAATTGGAAGGATTGGTTTACCGTTTGGAGCAGTGGGCCATTGGATATCAATGAGGCTCCCGCGCAATTCATCGCGGTAGCGGTCGACGGGAACATCGAGGAAGCCAACTCTTTGGTTTCGATCATCGATGGAGCGGACGGACTTCGAAACACCGAGGACGACCAACCCTTTGACGTCGCGACGGCTCTAGGCCAACTGGGAGTGGTCGATGAAAGTGGTGTGATTCCCGCTCGCTTCATTGCCGACGATCGTGTGACCCGAATTGAAAGCATTGGCATCGTCGGTTCCATCCGGCGAAAGCTCGTCCTCATCATCAACAACCGACAACAAAACCCCACGATTCTTGATCGTTGGGAAGAGACCATTCAATGAGTGCTAAGAAAGGAGAACTGAATCTTTTGATCCCCGGGGCCGATGGCTGGGAGATCTGGAAGGGATCGTCCGCCAGCGGATACCAACTGCATGCCGCCACCGATCATCTGATGGCGCTGGACGTGACCGGCTTTCCCTCTGGTCCTCTGGGGATGGCGGTGCCGGTGCGCCAGTTGTCAGCGGTTCCTTTTCGGGCGCAAACCGACGACCTCTCACTCCTGACCGACCTCGCGTCGATGCAGCTTGAAAAGAGCGGGATTCGTCCGGCTCTCGACGGAGGACAGCTGGTCGATCATTTTGTTTACGAGGTGGGAGATGGCGAGACTGCTCTCACCGCGGTGGTGATGGCTCCGCCGAGTGAAGGACAGCTTCCCCGAAAAAGCCCCGAGTCGTTCGATGCCTCGGTTCGAGCCCTTCCCCTGCCCGAGGGAGAATTGGTGGTGTGGCGTGAATTGGGCCGCTGGGTCTTTGGGGTCGGAAAACCCGGATGCCCGCTCTATTTCCAGTGTCTCTCGGGAGACCAGCTCGATGCCCGGGCTGGCAACGAAATGCGACTCGCGCTCACCCAGTTACAAATCCAGGGGATGCTTCCGGTGATGCCGCAACGGGTCATTGTGTGGACCCATGGTTCGGTCAGCGATGCCAGAAGCGAGGAACTTGAGGTCTTGTCCCGCGGTCTTGACCTGCCGGTGGAAACCCAGCCTCGTCCCGCTCCCGGATGGCCGAGCCCCCCAAGCCGATTGCTTCCGGCCGATGTTCGTGCCGAGCGCATGGCGGGACGTGCCAAGAGAAACCGCAACATATTGATCGCCGCCTCCGTGGTCATTTATCTCGGCTTGGTTGGTTATCTTTACTTCAATCTCAAGACCGCTGAGGACGAAGCAAAGGTGGCCCGTCGTGCTGCTGATCGTGTTCAAAGCGAAGCCGCGCTCCTCACCGAACATGAGATTCAATGGGATGAGCTCAAGCCTGTCGTGGAGACCGAGTACCATCCGCTCGAAGTCTTTTTGGCCAGCTACAATGCCTTGCCCAATACCGCCAAGGACCGCTTCATCCGGATCAAGAACGTGGTGGTGTTCAACCAGTTTCAGGAACGTGATGGCGATTTGAGAGTGGTTCGAAGTATTCGTCTGGAAGGCCAAACCGACGAAGAGAACCAGAAGTACATCCCCGAATTCTCGGAGAACCTTCGTAAGAGTTCTGATCTCACCGGGAATGGCTTCGAGTGGAGTTTTTCTCCAATTGGAACAGACAGAAAAACCGGGAAAAAGACTTTTACCTTTGAAGGCACCGCCAACCAGTAGACCGACACGATGACCGATCGCGAAAAGAAACTTCTCATTTTCCTGCTGGGGACTTTGTTCATCATTGTGAACCTGATTGCCCTCAACAAATTCTACCTTCCCCGCCTGAACAGCGCCAAGGGAGGGAAAAAGAACGCTGAGAGTGATTTGAGGATTGCCGAGATGACTCTCACCTCGGCGGCCATTTACGAGCCGCAGATCGACTGGGTCGAGCGGAGCGGAACGGTGGCTTCCGATCGGTATCGCGCCGAATCGGACCTGGCCCAGTTCGTTCGGAAGCAGGCCCGGGCCCGGCGTCTCGACATCAAGGACGAGGATCCTCTCGAATACTCGGAAGGACAGTTCTTCGGGCGCGTGAAGGTTCAATTCAAGGTCACCGGAATGGAGCGCGATGTGGTCAGTTGGCTCACCAGCATTCACCGGGTCGAACAGCGCCAGGTTGTGACCAAGCTCGAAATCAAACCCAACAGTGATCCCACCAAGGTCGATGTCGAAGTCGAAATCGAAAAGTGGATCATTCCAACCGACGAAGTCTAAATCCCAAATCTTCCTTTTTCCATGAAATCACTCCTCTCTATTTTCCTCTTGGCGACGATAGGCTTGCCGGTCTTCGCTGACGATCTGCCCAAGAGCCCCAGGCCAGATCGCTACAAAAATCTCTACCTGCAATCTGCGATGACCGATCCTCCGGTTATCGAAGAGGAGCCTGAAGTGCCCGATGATCTTCCCGACTGGGTGCTCGTGGGCCTCAGCAAATACATCGATGGAGTCAAGGTGAAGATCATGAACAAGAAGGATCGCACCAGACTGACCATTCCCAGCAAGGAAGCCACCGAACTGGGTTTCACCGTCAAGGAGATCAAACAGGACCGCAACTTTATCGACGAAGCCGTCGTGACCTTGATGAAGGGAGGCAAACTGGGGGAGGTTCGTTTCGATCCCAAATTCCTGGTCCTCAAGCAGATTGCCGGGGCTCCCGTGGCCTCGAAAGGAAAAACCACTTCCAAGAACACCAAGGGGGTTCCCACTCCCCGCACTCCGCCCATTCCGGGACGGAGCACCAGCAGCTCCAACCGCCGCACTGCTCCACCGGTTCCCGGCTCGGTTCCGCGTCCCGGCTCAACTTCCAGCCGTTCTTCCCGAACCTCCGGGAGCAGCACCGCCAAGCCGACCACGCGGAGGCCCCGCTACATCCCGCGAACCAAGTAAATCACTCCCTTTTTCCAAGATCACATTTTCATGAAATCCAAAGTCCTTTTCTCGCTTGGCCTCTCACTGTCGGCCTTTCTTAACGCCCAGGAGCCACCGGCGCCAGGCTCCCAACCGCCTGCTCCGCCGGTTCCCACTCCCGTTCCCGAGGTGCAACCGGCTAATGGTGACCAGCCCACCGTGCGCGGGCTCCGGGTCGATCCCAACAAGTTGGTGGTCAAGGAAGGTGACTTCATCACCGAAGCCAACATTACGGTCCTCGAAGCGGCGAAGATTTACGAAAAATCCAGCGGCAAGCGGGCCATCCTGACAAATGCGATGGCTCAGGCGGAAGTCAGCTTCACCCTCGGTGGGCCGCTCACCAATGCCGAGCTGGCCAAGTTCCTCCAGCTGACTCTTCTGGCAGAAGGGGTGGCGATCATTCCCGTTCCCGGGGAGCCGGGAATCGTGCGCTTTGTCGCTTCAGGTCCTGTCAACACACCCCAGCAGGTCCCCAAAGGCGTTTACTTCGATGAGTTCGAGCTGCCGGTCGAAGATGAGGTGGTCATGTTCGTGATGCCATTCAAGTATCTCAAGCCCGAGGAAGCTCTCAAGATCCTTCAGTCGGCCATGGGACAGCTCACCGCGTCCGGAACCATCGCAGCGGTGCCGAATGCCTCTTCGCTGATTGTCACCGAAAATGCCTCGCTAATTCGTCAGATGCTCCAGATCAAAAAAGCCATCGACGTGCCGAGCACGGTGGCCGACAAGTGGGTTTTGGTGACCTATGGCGACGTCGAAGAGATCGCCGAGCGCATGAACGAAATCTATAACGACCAGGGAAGCAGCAACCAGACGACCCGCACCACCCGGGCAAACACGCCCCCGGCTCCTGGTTCCGTTCCCGGTGCCGGAGGTGCCGGCGAGGAAATTCCGCTCCGCATCATTGCTGCGCCCCGGACCAGCCGGATCCTCCTGGTGGGTCGTCCGGCGGATCTGGTGGCTGCCGAAGCGATGATCAAGAGCTTCGATCAACCGAGCACGGACAACACCCGCAAAACTTTCCGCCTCCGCTATCTTCGGGTGGCAGAGTTCCTCAACATTGCCGAAAGTGCCATCGCGGTGACCCTTGGTGATGCGGCCTCAGCAGGTGGCAATGGAAGAACGAACAATCCGCTCAACAACAACCGGACGACCAACACCCGGAACAATCAGAACACTCAGAACAACCGCAATACCACCGGACGACAGGGTGCAGGTGGTGTCGCGGGTGGCGGTGCCAGCGCCAACATCCAGGAACAGCAGATTCCAACGGAGCCGGTCGCAACAACCGTTGGACGGACTCTCCTGGTTGGCGACAACGTGGCCAACACCATCATCGTCAACGGACCTCCGCATCACATCGAAATCGTCCGTGATCTCATTGCCGACCTCGACACCGAGGCCCAGCAGGTGGCTCTGGCCGCGATCGTGGGAAGTTATGCGGTGGGTGACGATCTCAACTTCGGGGTGGATCTGGCACGTGCGCTTCAGCGGACCGGTGCCGACTTCGCTGCCGCAGGTGCCGCCAGCTTTGGCGGGGTTCCCTCGGTCATCGACCCGGGCACTTTGACCACTTTGGGATCCGTCCTTAGTGCCAACGGAGCGGCCGGAAGCGGGGTCTCGGTTTACGGCCTTCTTGGCGATGATTTCGGGGTCTTTGTGAATGCCCTTGAAAACCAGACCCGATTCAAAACGCTCGAACGCACCGTCCTCATCACCCGGAACAACCGCGTGGCCACGCTGTCATCCGGTCAGACCATCGCTTTCCCGTCATCCACCTTTGCCGGTGGCATTAACCAAGGTGGAGTCACCACCAACGTTGACTTCCGGAATGTCGTTCTGGAACTGACGATCCAGCCTCTCATCAACGACGATGACCAAGTCACGCTGGAGATCGGACTGGGACGTGATTCGCTTGGCCAGCTGCGGGCGATCGGCGAACTTGAAGTGCCGGACATTAACACCGAGAGCCTTTCAACCTCCGTCACCGTCAAAGACGGGTCGGCGATCATTCTCGGAGGAATCATGACGAACACCACCACGGATACCCAGTCCGGGGTTCCAATCCTGAGCAAGATTCCCGGACTCGGGCGTGTCTTTGGCCGGACCGTGCAAACTGATAACGAGACCGAGCTGATCATCATGATCCAGCCGAGAATCATGAAGGGGCAGGCCGAGGCGGATCAATTCCGCTCGGACTACTCGGATGTGTCCCGTCACACCCGGGGAACCACCGGCTTGCTCATTCCACGGGGGAGTGGAGTGCTTCCGCCACCGGGCACCATGCCCGAGCCAAAGGGTGGAATCTTCAAGGTGAATCAGCCCGCCAAGAAAAAGTCCACCTCGACCAAAAGGACAACTTCGGCGGGTCGCAAGAAAGGCCACATCCGATAAGTCGGAAGGATCTGACCAAAAGTTTGCAGCGGTCCCGATGGGGCCGCTGCTTTTTTATCCTCTTGGGTGGAATTTTTTGTGAACGGCCTTCAGGCGCTTTTGGTCGACGTGGGTATAGATCTGGGTGGTGCCGATATCGGCATGCCCGAGAAGCTCCTGGATCACCCTCAGGTCGGCTCCGTTTTCGAGGAGATGGGTCGCAAACGAGTGGCGCAAAAGGTGGGGATAGATGTTTTGGTCGATCCCGGCTTGCCTGGCGCGCTCCTTGACGATCTGGCGAACCCGGTCGGGTGACAACGGCCCGCCTCTTACCGAAAGGAACACATGAGAGGAGGTCTTGCGATTCACGAGCTCGGGTCGCTCCGAGCGGAGATAGGCGTTGAGTGCCTCGAGGGCCTTGCCTCCGACCGGCACCAATCGGGTCTTGTTTCCTTTTCCGGTGACCCTCAGGAAACGATCTTCGAGGTCGAGGTTTTCGAGCCGGGCCCCGCAGATTTCCGAGAGCCGGAGGCCGGAGGCGTAGAACAGCTCAAGAATGGCGAGGTCGCGTTTGCCCAGTTTTTTCTCCGGGTTAATGGAGCAAAGCAAGCGGGTGACCGCTTCGAGATTGAGAGTTTCGGGAAGTTTGGAGGTGCTCTTGGGGGAAAGGAGCGGGGCGGCGGGATCGGCGGTCAGGTGATTCCGGGACACCAAAAAACGAAAGAAGATCTTCAGGTGGACAATCGCGATGCGGAGGGAGGACGCGTCGAGAGCATCCTTGCGGAGTTTGCCAAGAAAGGCCGAGAGTTCCTCGGTGCCGAGATCCTGCCACGAGCGGTGGCCGTTTTGCGAACACCATGAGAGGAGTTTGTCGAGGGTTTGCTGAACCGAGAGCTGGTAGGCCGGGGAGAGCCCTCGTTCGGTGGCGAGATAAAGAATGAAGCTTTCGATTTGAAGCTCCATGGCCACTAGGCAGACAGGCAGCCGGGACAATTTTGCACGTAATGTCCTGGTGCGATTTCAGCTAACTCCGGAACCTTGTCGGTGAAGCAACGGGAAGGATTCCCGAGGGTGTTGCGAGGCATGAAGGAGCAACACTCGGGAGGGGAGTTGAGGTTGGGAGGCAATCCGGGAATGGTGTAGAGGACTTCGCCCTTTTCGTGCATCGCCGGGATGCTCTTCAAAAGAGCCCGGGTGTAGGAGTGCCGGGGATGGGCAAACAGGTCCTGTGCGGTGGCGCTTTCCACGATGCGCCCGGCATACATGACATTGACCTTGTCACAAACCTGCGAGACCACCCCAAGGTCATGGGTCACCAGAATCACTGCGGTGCCAAGGCTGTTTT
>JASFWU010000007.1:0-22124 GCA_050049035.1 Akkermansiaceae bacterium
AAACCGGAAAGGACCTCCACCTCGGGCTTGAACCGGAACCACTCGGTCACTTCGAAAACACGGAGGAGACCCTGGCATTCTTTGATCGGTTTTTCGTCTGGTGCGACGACCAAGACCTCGACAAGGGACCGATCCAAAAGCACATCGGGATCAACTACGACACCTGTCACTTTGCTCTCGAATACGATGATTGTCGTACTTCCCTTGATGCCCTGACCGAAGCCGGCCTTCGCATCTCCAAGATCCACCTTTCCAACGCCCTCTCGTTCGACCCGAACAATGCTGATGCCCTTGAAGCGATCAAGCCCTTCGACGAGCCCACTTACCTTCATCAGGTCATCATCAAATCCGACGATCAACTGACCCGCTTCAAGGACCTTCCTGATTTTTTTCAGTCACTTCAAACTGAACACTTCAAACTTCAAACTCAGGCCGAAGGCCGCATCCACTTCCACATCCCGCTCTATTCCGAGCCCCTCGCTCCCCTCGTCTCAACTTTGGACCACGCCGAGGCAGCCCTTTCCTACCTCAAGGATCATCCGGACACCTGTTCCCATCTCGAGATTGAAACCTACACTTGGGGAGTTCTTCCCGGCAATCTGCAGAAAGGGCTCACCGACCAGATCAGCGCCGAATACGAGTGGGTTCAAAGCCATTGAAATCCCCACATCTGCCGGGTCGTAGTCACATCCATCGATGGCCTCCAACCGAACCCTAATCTCATTTACTCTCCTGGCTCTCTTGACAGGACTATGCCGGGGTGAGGACAAAAAAGATCCGCTCGACCTGGCCCGTATGGCCAGGCCACTTCTTTCGGAGAATTGCTTCCAATGCCACGGTCCCGCCGAGCAAAAAGGAGACCTTCGACTTGATCAGCCCAACGAAGCGGTTGTTCCCGGCAAACCAGAAGAAAGCGAGCTCGTTAGCCGGATTCACGAGACTGATCCTGACGAGATCATGCCTCCGCCGGAGTCACACAAGTCACTTTCAACCGAAGACAAAAAGCTCCTCGAGGACTGGATCAAATCCGGCGCCAAATACGTCTCCCATTGGAGTTTCGAGCCCATCATCGATGCCAAAGCGAAGATCGACGAAGTCATCGGTAATCGACAAGGAGAGGCACCGGCCGGACGCCTGATTCGCCGGCTCTCGCTCGACCTCACCGGGCTCCCTCCCGGGATCGATGAGGTGGAGCAATTCGAGCGCGGCGACGTCACCTACGAGGCACTTGTCGATCGCTATCTGTCCTCGCCCCGATACGGGGAACATCGTGCCCGCTTTTGGCTGGATGCGGCCCGTTACTCAGACACCCACGGTTTGCAGAACGATTACTTCCGCGCCATTTGGCCCTACCGGCAATGGGTCATCGACGCCTTCAATGCCAATCTGTCGTTCGACGAATTCTCGATCCGCCAGCTCGCCGGAGATCTCCTGCCTGAAGACAAAAGAGATCCCATCGCGACCGGCTTCCTCAAATGCAACCCGTCGACTCACGAAGGTGGAGTCATTCAGGAGGAATACCGCGTCAAATACCTGATGGACCGCACCGATACGGTGGCCACGACCTGGCTGGGCCTTACCGCCGGGTGTGCCGCCTGTCACGACCACAAGTTCGACCCCATCTCGATGAAGGACTACTATTCCCTCACCGCTTTTTTCGCTCCCATCGAAGAACCGGTGATGAATGGTGACCGTGCTTACAATGGTCCCATCGCCTACCTCCCTCTTGGGCCGACTTCAGACGAACTGGAGAAGCTGATTGCCTGGAGTTCCAAACCGGCGCTCTCTCCAAGCACTCACCTCGATGTCTTTGGAAAAAACAGCGAACCCTTTTTCGCCGGCAAGGCAACTCCGGAGCAAACCGTCGCTTTCTGGATGATTCCTCCTGAAAGCGGAACGATCATTAACCAGTCCAACGGTCGGGGAACCGCCCGACATGGCTACGAACTCATTCGCGAAGCTAATGGTCATCTCCTCCTTCGGCTCATCGGTAAGAACAAGGACGGCAAGGCGGGCAAACGGGAGTATCGAACAGGGGCGCCTTTGCCACTTGAAGGGTTGAGCCACTTCGCCATCACCGCCGACGCAAAGAACGAAGCCTTCGCCGTTTTTCTCAACGGTGCTCCTGTCTCCCTGACTCAAAGCACGGATGATCTGGAGAAGCCCGTTCTTTCGAATGCACCACGACGCCAGTCCTTCCTCACCAAGGTGAGTCATCTTCCGGTGCCTCCCCGCTTCCTGACCTTCTCTCGATACGATCGTATTCTTTCGTCCGATGATCTTGCCGGTCTTGCCGCGATCGATTCCGCCTTGATCGAGGCCATGAGCAGAATCAAATCAGTGGCCTGCTCCATCGTGGCAAAGGAGAGCGATCCCAAGCCGTCGCACATTCTCGTCGGAGGAGCTTACGACTCCAAGAGTGACGAAGTCACTGCTGCGACTCCGGCTGCACTGGCTCCCATGCCTGACTCCCTCCCCCGCAATCGGCTCGGGTTTGCGAAATGGTTGTTCCTGCCCGAGAACTCCCTGACCGCGCGAGTGGCGGTGAATCGAATCTGGGCGCAGTTTTTTGGAGAAGGATTTTGCAAAACACAGAATGACCTGGGCAACCAGGGAGCCCTGCCCCGATATCCCGAGCTTTTTGATTCTCTCGCTGCCGACTTCCGAAAGGACTGGGACATGAAACGGCTGATCAAGCGGCTTGTGATGTCGCAAACCTACCGCCAATCCTCGATGGTGGCTTCCGGAAAGAACCGGGCTCACCGGCTGAGACTCGATGGCGAGGTCCTCCGTGATCAGGCCCTCGCGATTGGCGGGCTTCTCGTTCGCGAATCGGGCGGACCACCGGTCTCTCCTTATCAGCCCGCCGGAATCTGGCGCGCCGTTTCAGTCGATATCTCGGACTCCAAGCAATACCAGCAAGGTACCGGCACCGAGCTTTATCGGCGAAACATTTACACCGTCCACAAACGAACGGCGGGCCCGCCCATCATGATGAATTTCGATGCGCCCTCGCGTGAGGTTTGCTCGGTTCAACGCGAGGTCACCAACACTCCGTTGCAAGCCCTTCAACTGATGAACGACGTTCAGTTTCTCGAAGCGGCCCGTGGATTGGCCGCCCGGGCGTTGGAACACCCCAAGCCCCTTCGAAGAATGTTCAAGCTCGCCACCTGCCGCGAACCAAGTCGCGCCGAGCTCAAGGTTCTCGAATCACTATTGAAGGAATTCCGGACAGCCAACACCGAAGCCCTTTCGAAACTCGGAGAGTCATCCGTCAAGGCTCCCGGACCTTACGTCATGCTTGCCACCACCCTTCTCAACACCGACGAAGTCCTTTGCCGATGAACCGACGCCATTTGCTTCAGAACAGCCTCACTGCCACCATCGCGGCTGCATTGGGCTCAAGGTCCAACGCACTCAGCCCGGCCGGTGCCCATGCCGCCACGATGGCGCCCAGAGCAAAACGTATCATCTATCTTTTCCTCTCCGGAGGCCCGTCACAACAGGATCTCTACGACTACAAACCGCTTCTCAACAAGCACCACAAGGAACAACTCTTCACCGTTGGCAATCGCAAGGGACTGATCGAACCCAAGTTCCGCCTTACCGGCATGACCGCTACGGCAGCCCACCCGGTTTGTGGAACGAAATATCAATTCAAGCAGCACGGCCAGGGGGGAGCCTGGCTCAGCGAACTCCTTCCCAACATCGCGAAGGTGACTGATGACATTTGCTTCATCAAATCGATCCACACCAAGCACATCAATCACGACCCCGCCGTCACCGCCATCCAGACCGGATCGCAAATTGCAGGTCGTCCGTCCCTTGGCGCGTGGCTTTCCTATTCGCTGGAGACGATGAATGGTTCCCTCCCCGGATATTTCGTGATGACCCCGACCTGGACCGGACGCAAACCCGGACAGCCGATTTACTCGCGACTTTGGGGTGCGGGCATTCTTCCCTCAAACTACCAGGGCGTTCCCATCCGGCGTTCGGGCGATCCCATTCTCCACCTTGCCAATCCCGACGGAATTCCTGGAGATCTTCGCGGAGCAATGGTCGATGGGGTCACCCAATTGAACCGCCTCAATCATGCCCGCATGAATGATGACGAAATCATCGCGCGCAGCCTGCAATATGAAATGGCCCGCCGCATGCAAAACAGCGTTCCAGAACTCACTAACCTCAAGGATGAACCCAAGCACGTCATCGACCTCTACGGTCCCGAGGCGCTGAAAGCCGGAACCTTTGCCAACTCCTGCCTCCTCGCCCGACGCATGAGTGAGCGAGGCGTGCGCACGATCCAGATTTTCCATCGCGGCTGGGACCAGCACGTCAACCTGCCTGACCACCTCTCAAAACAATGTCGCGATGTCGACCACCCGATCTTCGGCCTCATCACCGACCTGAAGCAGCGAGGACTCCTCGAAGACACCCTTATCGTCTGCGGAGGGGAATTCGGAAGAACCTCATACTGCCAGGGAAAGCTTGATGCGACCACCTACGGACGGGACCACCATCCAGGGTGCTTTACGGTATGGATGGCCGGAGGCGGAGTGAAATCGGGATACACCCACGGCCAGACTGATGAGTTTGGATATGACATCGTCAAAGACCCCGTGAGCACCGATGACCTCAATGCCACCATTCTTCACCTCATGGGAATCGACCACAACCGCCTCAGTATCCGCCATCAGGGACTCGATCTCAAGCTCACCGGTGTGGAGGGAGCCAGAGTGGTGAAGGAGATTCTTGCCTGAACGACAGCTCTGTCAAAAAACAACCTGCCTTACCTTCCACTCCCCGGGATGGCGATCTTTCACTTCGGCGGAAAGCCACCGGTTTTGAAGCGCTCATACTGGTGGTGCAGATCCCACTTCATCGATTCTCCAAGCGTGGCATTGGCGAGTGACTTCTCGCTCCACTTGATCGCTTCTTCACGATTCCCTTTGGCAAAAAAGATCTCGCCCATGGTATCGAGATAGGCCGCCGACTGGGGATTCAATTCCAGCGCCTTGAGCTGATACTGATAGGCTTCATCGAGACAACGGTTGGCTCGTGATGCCATCCACCCGAAATTATTGTAGCCATTGTCATCCATGGGATAGCGCTGGATCATTTCGCGGGCGTGACGGGCGGAGATCGCAAACAATTGATCATGGTATACGCCCAGCCCGACTTCACGCATCACCGGAAAAAGCTCGTTGGCCAGGTAGCCATCCCGCGGAAGGATCCGGTGCGCCTCTCCGAAAGCGGCCACTGCTTCCTCAACCTTCCCGGCTTCCATCGCGACCGCTCCCCGGGCTACAAGGGCCTGGAAACGGTTGCGGGAATAGTAGTGCCCATAGTCGATTCCATCGCGATACGACGCCATCAACGCGTAAGCTTCACGATAAGCCCGGGCCTTCTTCCACTCCTTCAGGGTGAGCGTGAGTGAAGCAAGTTCCTGTATGTAGCTGTTCGTTTCGTTGTAGCCAGACGCTGTAGCCAACAACGGGGAGCGAAGAATGGCCTGTTCGAGGAACTCGCGGGCCTGCTTGAGATCACCGGCATGAACGGCATGACGGGAAAAGCCATAGAGATTTCTGGGGCTGCCATCATCAAACCGCCGGGCCTTCTCAAGATATTCAGCTCCTTTGGCCAGACCTGCCTTGTTCATCACGAGACCGAGTTCGTAGAGAACAACAGGCTCGGCGTCATCCTCTCCCACTTCCACTTTGGAAAAATTCTCAGCCGCTTCTTTCAACCTTCCACTGTCATACGCCAAAAGGCCGGCGAAATAGGGATTGGGCTCACCTCCTTTTTCGCGGGCCTCAACCACCATCTCCAGTTCCCTTCCCCGGTTCCGTTCCATCAACACACTGGTGAACTTGAGAAAATCCTTGAGGCTCTCCTTGCTTTTTGAAATCCGGTCGAAGACACGCTCAAAATAGATATCGAATTCCTTGGCGTCGATCAGCGGATGGCGATGGGAGAAAGAAAAAGTCAAGAGCACCCGTTTCCGCGTGGCCATTTTTGGTTCCAGCTCTCCCAGCAAATCATAAAGCCAAACATGGTACGCGTTGCCTGTCGGGAGTTCCTGGAAAATCACGGAGACCACCTGTTCGAAGTCATCGATCTCCCTCGCAACCCCGGACAAGACGGCCTTGGGCGCTGAATAAAAAAGCGAATTCAACCATTCCTCCCGTTCAATGTTCTGGTGATTCCGGGTGAGATCGAAAATTTTGCGCGTACATTTCCAGGCCTCGTCGTATCGTCCACGCGCCTCCAAAAATCCGGCAGCTTCAAGGAGACGATCCATGGCAGGTCTTTTCTCCCTGGACAATTGCTTGCGGGCCAATTCACCCCACTTTTTCAACCAATCATCCAACCCCTCCGCATCAGGCAGCTCGAGAATTCGCTCCACCTCAGGATAGTCCTCTTGCATGGCATGGTAATTGGCAAGAAGGGAAACCTGATCGTCCGGGATCAGTGGAATCACCCGATCTCCGTATCCCATTCGAAAAAGAGTCACTCGCGGCCCAAGGTTTCCGGAGTCCCGCTTGGCCGCTTTCAGCAGCGACTCGAGGACCGCCTTCCTGCCCGCCTGATCTCCTGAATATTCCGCGATCACCCAGCGAAGGTAGTCGCGCGCGGAATCACTCATTCGCCCTTTTTCAAGCTGGTGGGAAAAGTAGGCGAGGAAATCACCCTGCACCAAGGCGGCAATCAGTTCGGCCTGCGTGTCCCCGAGTCGGGCAGCCTCACTGCGCAAAAGGGCCGGATCTCCCTTAACTCTCAAATAAGCCAGATAGCGCTTTTGATCGTCCTCTTCATTGGATGCTTTCAGCCGGGGTATCTCTTGGTCAAGCACACCCTCATTGCTGAGAATCTGCCCCAGATGGATCATGGGAGCGAGCTGGTTGCTCGTTCCCAGAACCTTCTTGGCTTCATCCACCTTGTTTTCATTTAGCAAACCACGAACGATCCTCGGCATTTCGCGGGTAATGATCGAGTCGATCTCTCGCCTCACATCCGGGTCCTTCTCGAATCGACTGAGGCGCATGAGAAAATCAAACTCGGCCTCCTTCTGAATCTTCTGCAAAATCTTGATTCGCTCCCTTCCGTCGGCCGACCAATACTCCTCGAGCATTGCAACCAGCTTCGCCGGGGTTTCGGGGGTGACTCCCAACTCCACCTTGCCCAGAATAAGACGAGCACGTGCGGCCACTTCGGGATTGGTATCCTCGCTCAGCTTCCTGAGAATCTCGACGGCCTTATCTCCCTCTTTCCAGAGTTCGCCCATCCCCTGCTCGCGCTGCTCGAATTCTTCGGCATCGAGAACCTCCCGCCAATACCGGAGTCCCTTTTCCGAATCTGCAGCCGAGGCGAATGCGCCGTAAAAGCACCAAATGAAAATGACTGGAAATCGCACGCTCATGAAACGCCTCAAAGCTCGCCGTTTTTGCCCGCCAATCAAGAAATCATCTCAGAAGTTCATCCACCAAATCAGGGAGAACCTCGCCCGCCTTCCCGAGAATCTGGCGATGGAACCTCGAGCTGGTGGCGGTTTCATCCAAATTTACCTCGATGGTCTCCGCTCCAGCCAGGTGGGCCAGTTCGACGAATCCCGCCGCCGGATAAACGTGGCCGGAGGTCCCGATGGAAAGAAAAAGGTCACAACCGGCCAGCGCAGTCTCGATTTCCGGCATCAGGTAAGGCATTTCCCCAAACCAAACCACATCGGGTCGCAACCGGCCCCTATCTCCACAGGACTCGCAAGGTGACTCATCATCAAGATCTCCGTCGATCTTCACTCGAGCCCCGCACGAAAGACACCTCGCCTTCAATAACTCACCGTGCATGTGCCAGACTTCCGGAGAGCCTCCCCGCTCGTGAAGGTCATCGATGTTCTGGGTCACCAAAACGACCTCTCCGTCAGACTCGCGCTGCAATCTCGCCAGCGCCCGGTGACCTTCATTTGGCTCGATTCCCGAACGCAGAAAACGTCGCCGCATGTTGTAGAATTTCTGAACCAGGGCCCGGTCACGCTCAAATGCCTCCGGCGTTGCCACTTCCTCAACCCGGTGTCCTTCCCAAAGTCCATCGCTTCCGCGGAAGGTCGGCACTCCCGACTCCGCGGAAATCCCCGCTCCGGTGAGAATGACGGTCTTCTTTTTCATCCCTTCTTTCTGATGAGGCGAAGGACCAACAAAAGAAGAAAGCCTCCGAACAATGCGGCCGAGAGATAGAGGGAATAGCGCGAAACCGGAACCACCTCCTCCGCCAACCCTGCTTGCAGAATCTGCTCTTCATACACCGGTGCGATGAACTGCCCGAAAATAAAAAAGATCATGGAAGAGACCAGGAGAGACCACAGGAAGGAGAGGCGCTTCTTCTTTTTCATTTTCCGATGCAGAAGTTGCCGAAAATCTCTCCCAGAATTTCCTCGGTGTCCACCACTCCGGCGATCTCGCCCACCGCAGTCAAGGCCTCACGCAAATCCAGCGCGGTAAACTCCGGCTCTTCCCCGGCCTCGAGCGACTCAATGGCGCGGGACAAACATTCCTTTGCTCTCATCAGACAGGCCTGATGTCGTGCATTAACGGCCACCGAATGATCACCCCAATGGGATTCATCCAATGCCAGCTTTTCGGCAATCGCCTCCTCGAGCTTTTGAAAACCTTCACCCGACTCGCAGGAGATCCGCACCCCTTCGACATCAGACCAACTGGCGTCTTCACGATCACATTTATTGAAAATGGTGAGGCTTCGCACTCCTTCTGGGAGCTCCAGAGTTTCCTCTTCCCGGATCTCGCTTAAGTCTCGTACTTCGAGCACCAAATCCGCCCGATCCACCTGACCACGAGTCATCGCGATCCCCTCTCGTTCGATTTCATCGTCCGAATCCCGCACCCCGGCGGTATCGATCAAACGCAGGGGAATCCCGCGAAGATTCACCACCTCCTCGATGGTATCCCGCGTCGTGCCCTCACGATCGCTCACAATGGCCCGTTGGTATCCGAGAAGGCGGTTCAACAGACTCGATTTCCCGACATTGGGCTTTCCAAAAATGACGGTGCGAACGCCTTCCCTGAGGATCTTTCCCTGATCCGCGGTCGCCAGCAACTGTGCGATCTTCTCTTGCTGCTCGCGCAGCTTGGCGGTCAATTCCGCTCCCACCGCGGGGTCGATATCTTCCTCGGGAAAGTCAATGTAAGCCTCGATATGGGCGGTAGCACCAAGCAAAGATTCCCTGATCGCTCCACAGCTTCGACCCAAGCGACCTTCGAGCTGCTCGTTGGCCGATCGCAACGCCAGCCCGGTCTGCGCAGAGATCAAATCCATCACCGCCTCGGCCTGGGTCAGGTCCATGCGACCATTCAAAAAAGCCCGCTGGGTGAACTCTCCCGGACCCGCCGGTTGGGCTCCCAACTCGATGAATCGTTCGAGGACCTTTCGGGTGACCACCACCCCGCCATGACCGGTGAATTCGACCACATCTTCGCCAGTGTAACTTCCGGGACCCGGAAAAACGGTCATCACCCCCTCGTCAATCACACGGCCCTCCGCGTCACTCACCCGTCGTAATCCGACCGTCCGTGCACCGGGAAGCGATGCTCCGCCGAGCGAGAGCTTTGCAATCTCGCAGGCTTGTGGACCCGAGATTCGCACCATCGAAACCGCCCCCGTTCCGGGCGGAGTCGCAATGGCCGCGATGGTGTCCGACATTTCCCTACTCTCCCAGCAACCGGTCCAGTTCTTCCAGGCACCTCTCGTTTTGCTCCGGCGTTCCCACCGAAATCCTCACCCACTCGGGCAGCTTGTATCCCCGCATGGCTCGAACGATGATCCCTTTCTTGAGAAGCCTGGAAAAGACCTCGTCGCCATCACCCACTTTCACGAGGACGAAGTTGGCGTGGCTCGGGACATACTCCCAGCCGCGCTCGGCAAAGGCGGACTCAAAGAACGATCTTCCTGCAGCATTGTTCGCCACCGTGGCCGCGATGTGTTCCTCGTCAGCCATCGAGGCCAGCGCAGCGGTCTGGGCAATGGCATTGGTGTTGAAGGGCTGCCTTGAGCGATTGAGAAGGCCGGCGATATCGGCCGTGGTGATACCATAACCGATCCGCAAAGCGGAAAGGCCCTGGGCCTTGGAAAAGGTGCGCATGACCACGACATTTTTCCCCTCCTTGATGTGCTTAATGACATTGGGTGGCTCTTCGAGGAACTCAAAATAGGCCTCGTCGAAAACTGCAATCACCTGCTCCGGCAAGTCCTCAAGAAAACGGTCAATCTCCTCCTGGCCCACCAGGGTGCCGGTCGGATTATTCGGGTTGGCAATGAAGACCAAACGCGTTTCCGGAGTGATGGCGGCCTTCATCGCATCGAGATCATGCACGAAACCTGGATCGGGAACCTCGATGTAGTCGGCCCCGAAAAGCGTGGCCATCAGTTTGTAAACCACAAAGGCGTGCTCGGCGGCAATGAGGGCGGTTCCCGGCTTCAAAAAGGAATGACAAAGCAGCTCGATGATCTCATTCGATCCATTGCCCAGCACGACGTTCTCAAACTCAACTCCGTGCTTCTCGGCGAGCGCAGTCCGCAAGCGATACCCTCCGCCGTCGGGATATAGGTGGGCCTGCTCGATGGCTTCCTGCATTGCCGCCTTTGCTTTCGGCGAAGGCCCAAGCGGGTTTTCATTGCTGGCCAGCTTGATAATCTCGTCCGGTTCGAGCCCCAACTCGCGGGCTGTCTCCTCAATCGGCTTCCCCGGCTCGTATGGAACCAAATCGCAAACCCACTGGTTGCTGAACTCCGTAATCGACATGGCGCGAACTTACCGGAGTTCCCCTGCCCGGCAAGCCTCTAGGGGAGCGAAGGCGTCCCGCCTTCGTCTTTTTCCTCCGAAGGCGGGACGCCTTCGCTTCCCTCTTTCTCTCCGACATAGATCGAAGCAATCCCTCCGCTGAGCGGATCACAACTGGCCTCGACAAAGCCCGCCTTTTCAAAAAGCGCGACCATCTTTTCTGCGTAGGGAAACTCACCGATCGATCCGGCAAGGTAGCGATAAGCCCCGCCTTGTCCGGTCAGCAATCCGGCAATGCGCGGCAATACCTTGTTGAGATAGAACGTGTAGGGCTTCTTCAAGAGTCCCTGCGGTTGCGAGAAATCTAAAACCAACAAATGCCCTCCCGGACGAATGACGCGGCCCATTTCCTTGAGAGCTCCTTCCCAGTTTTCCATGTTGCGCAGTCCAAAAGCCACCGTCACGACATCGAACTCGCCATCGCCAAACGGCAGATTCATGGCATCGGCAACCTGGGTTTCCATCACCCCGCTCTTGGTGGCGTGTGCGAGCATCTCGGGGCAAAAATCAGTTCCGAGCACCTTGGCATCGAGACACTTCCGCTGAATCTCAAGGGCCAGATCGCCCGTGCCGGTTGCCACATCAAGCACCTTCTCCGGCTTCCACTCCCGCACCATCCGGCCCACTTTCTTCCGCCAAAGGATATCAGTCCCCATGCTGAGGACATGGTTGGTGACGACATACCGGTCCGCGATCTTGGCAAACGCGCCTTTGACAAATTTAGGATCCTGTCCGCTCATGAAAATTCAAGCCTCGGGCTCAGGGAGAATATCGACGTAGATTCCCGGATCGCTACCCGGAATCTCAATGGCCCCCACCGCCTTTGCGTAAAACTCCTTCGGACCCACCCCCCCGATGAAGGCGTAGGCGTATCCCGCTTCGCGCTGGGCCTCGAGAGCTTTCAGTAGAAGCGCCTTACCAAGTCCAAGACCGCGTGCCGACTCGGCCACCCCGGTCGGTCCGAAATATCCCTTGGCTGTCGTTTCATAGCAGGCAAAGCCGAGGATCTCCTTGTCCTTGGTGGCAATGAAACAGGCCACCGGTTGGCGGGCGAAGGCCACCGCGACCTCGCTCACCCACTTTGGAGAAAAATGCTCCCTCACGAAGTTCTCCACGAGGTGTTTTTCATAGGCTCCGGGCCGACGTAGAATGACCCCGTCCGAAGTCACCTTGTCGTAGAGTACAGAACTCTCCGGCAAGTCATAAAGCCGCACCAGCATGTCGATCATGTCGCCAGACTCAGTGTTTTGGATCTGGAAAGCAAGACCGGGCGTGATGCCCTCACTCTCACGGAAACTCCTTCTTCACTTCCTCCGGCGTGAAGACCGACTGGCGGTCGGCGAGTTTCTTGCGCACTGCTGAGACAGTCTCCACCTTGACGGGACCCTTGCGGTTGTTCCAGGCGTAGCGAACAAAGGTGGCGACATCGGCAAGGTTGGCGTCGGTCACTTGAGTCGCATCCTTGAGCCCGGGCATTTCGGCTGCGGGCGTGTAGTGTTTACCCGCAACTTCGATGGGGCCCTTCAATCCCTGGAGAAGAATTGCCGCAAGACGCTGATCGGATTCTAAGACCCACTCGGACTTCACCATCGGGGGGCCAATCATTTCCATGCCCCCTCCGTCGGGTCCATGACACGCCATGCAGTTGGCGATGTAGAATTTCTCACCACGCTTGAATGACTCGAGGTGCTTCTTGTCGCGAGGCGGCTTGTAGGCTGCGGCGGTTGTCTTAAGGGTGAGGCAATGCTTGAGATACTCGAGGAACTTCCCGTCCTTGAAGTCCGGCCCAAGAACGGCCTGGAACTCAGTCTCTCTTCCCTCCAAACCGCTGATGACAAGCTCCCGCACGTAGGCGAGATCGAGATTCTCAATCAGGATTCGCTTGAGGAGAACCAGCGCTTCGGTCGATGGCACCCGGCCAAGGCTTGCTGCCAACTCCCGGACAATGACGGGATCATTGCTCGAGGCCAGATGCTCAAACCTCGGCATCAAGCCCACCAATTTTTCCTGAGGCAGATGCGCCGACAAGCGAATGGCGGATTCGACGACAAAGGGATTGCCTGATGACATTCCTCCCCGGATTGCCTTTTCGTTGAGTTGACCCAAACCTTCCAGGCACCAGAGGGCATGAAGTTGGCCAAGCGGTGATTCTTCTTGGGAGGCCATCTCAGTGAGAGCAGGCACGGCATCTGCGCTTCCGGAATCGACAATGAGACGCTGGGCGGTGTCGCGCCACCATCCGTTGGGATGAGCGAGGAATGACACCAACTCGGTGGCGCTTCGCCCGACCATCTGAGGGCGCGGGCCACGAGGATTGCCCTTGTATTTAATCCGGTAGATCCGACCTCCCTGGGGATGCGACTCGAGTCCACGATGCGCGATGTGTTCACGGAGGTATCGGGTCAGGTATCGTTTGTGCTGAATGATGCCATGATACATATCGATCATGTAAAGGGTGCCATCTGGAGCGGTGAAAAGGTTGACCGGACGAAAGCGCTCGTCAGTGGAAGCGAGGAACTCCCGCTCCCCCATCAGATGTTCTCCGTAAGAAAGTCCGTCTTCACGACCCACATGAACCAAGCGGACGAGATGAGCGGCCGGTTCGCAAAACAAGCCCACATTGCGAAACTCAGGAGGGAACTGATCACCCCGGTAGGCAACTGGTCCCGTAGCACCGGTGACAGCGGTCAGGTATCCTTCGTCATCAATGGCTCCTTCGCCTCCCCGATTCACACCCGGAGTGACCCGCGCGGGGAAGAGCTTGTCGCGATACGAGAGCCGGGTGCCATGGTTACGGGACAGGAGGTAGTTGCGGTTTCTCCGCAAGGTATTCGGAAGAAGCTGATCCGCCTCCAGGCCAACCCAGTTTTGATTGTAGTAAAGTCGTCCGTAGTTGTCCTGTGACATGCCCCACTGCCCGCGAAAGGTCGTCTTTTCCTTCACCCACTTGCCATCGATCTCGCGATACCGGGTGTCCGACTTGACGTTGTAGATCCAGTTGTCGAGCCCGCGCATGAGGGCATTGGTGCGGTGCTCCACGTTGCCATCCTGAGTGTAGTCCTCATCGATGACCGTCATCTTGCCGGCCTTGCCGTTTTTGTTCTCCACGAAATAGAGCTTTTCGTGCCCTCCATACAGCACGCCGCCTTTGTAAAAGGCGATGGACCGTGGTTGGTTCAGGCCATCGAGGAAGACACTCGACTTATCGTAAACCCCGTCACCATTGGTGTCTTCGTGGACCGAGATCCGCCCGATGAGGTCGGCTTCCCCGGTTGCTTCGGCATCGAGCATGTACCCCCGCATCTCCACCACCCACATCCGGCCCTCTTCATCAAAACGAAGAGCCAGCGGACTCTCGACCGCGGGCTCGTGAGCGACGGTGCTGATTTCAAAATCCTCGTGAAGCTTGAAGCTCGCAAGGGCCTCCTTCGGGCTCAGGACCGGCGAAGGCGGGATTTCGTCAAAAGGAATGACGTAGGTGTATCCTTTCTTTTTTTTTTCGGGTTTGGCCACGCCTTCTTTCTTGGGCTCCAGCTTCAACCGTTGGATCCAGACATTGCGGAACTTCACCTTGTTCTGATGACCCTGCAATTTGATCGGACCCGGCTCCGGACCTTCTTTTTTCCCGGCACCCGTTTTGTTTTTGAGCGCGTAGTCATCGTGAATCAAAACGCCATTATGCATCACCGTGATGCGAGCTTGCTCGGTCCTCTTCCCGTCGACAAAGCGAGCGGCCCGGAAGACGATGTCGTAGCTTTGCCACTCCCCGGCGGGCTTGGCCACCAGCTTATCGGGCGTTTTCTGACGATACATGCTTCCGCAATAGCTGGCCTTGTAATCTTCCGCAGGCACTCCGTGGGCATCGGAAATCTGCAACTCATAGCGCTGTTGAATGTAGACTCCCGAATTTCCGCTCTTTTCGGGATTCGTTCCGGGACGGTGATTGACGTTGAATTCGAGATGGAGCCGGAAGTCCGAATAGGTTACCGGCGTGATCACGCTGTCCCATTGTGGTGAAGCGGTGAGCACTCCGTTGGCAAACTCCCACAGGCTTTTTGCGCCTTTTTTCTCCGGGACCATGATGTGGCCCTGCTTGCCGACCAACTGAACGGAATCCATCGGCTTTTTCCCGTCGAGAATTCCCTTCGTCAAACCCTCTCCCCCTTCGCCGAATGCAAGCGTCGGAGTCAGAACCACCAAAATCATCAAGCCTTTCAAAGACCGCGTCATTTTCATCTGCATCAATCTACGGAGTTACAAAAACGGTTCTTCCTTTTTCACGCGAACATCAGCCAACCAGTGAAGCCAAGATAGCCAATGGCGAGAAGGATGCCCTCCCAGCGGTCGAGCTTCATTCGGTGCCACATCATGGGCATGAGAATCACGGCAGCTCCCAGCATCACGGCCAGATGCACCACGGTGACCCCTTCCCCTTCCAAAGGTGCGACCATTCCGGCCACTCCCAGAACAGCAAGAAGGTTAAAGATACACGAGCCCACCGCATTTCCCACGATGATGTCCCCGTGCTTGCGAATGGCGGCCACGACGGAGGTGGCCAGCTCTGGGAGGGACGTTCCAAAGGCAAAAAGGGTCAGGCCGATAATGGCTTCGGGCACCTCGTAGAAGCGGGCGATGTTCTCTCCACCGATCACCATTCGGTCGGCACCGACCACCAGCAATCCGGCTCCGGCGATGATGAAGACAAAGTCCAAAATGACCCGGCCTGCGCCTGGTTTCTGGGCCGCTTCAATCAGCTCGGGTGGAACATCCTCGCTGACATCGTGATCTTCCTTTCGCGCTTCAACCAGGCTGGTCACCACGTAAAGAATGATCCCGCCAAAGAGGACGGAAGATTCGAGGCGGTCGAGACTTCCATCCCGCATCATGAGGAGAAACACCACCGTGGCGACGAGGAGAACCGGCATTTCGCGCCGAATGACCTGACGTTGGATGGCCAGCGGAAAAATGGCGGCTCCCACCCCCAACACCAGGCCGATGTTACAAATGTTCGAGCCTACAACATTTCCAACCGCCATGCCTCCGCTTCCATCGAGATTGGCCTTCACGCTGACCACCAGCTCGGGTGCGCTGGTTCCAAAAGCCACCACCGTCAGGCCGACCACCAAAGGACTGATCCCCACACGGATCGCCAAAGCCGACGATCCTTTCACCAACCACTCTGCACCGTAATACAACAGCACCAGGCCAAGCACGACCCATCCGATATCTGCAAACTCAGGCACGAACGGAACCTGCCCGACTCACCCCGTGGCCGCAACCCTCTTCTCCGGTTTGACCAACCTGAAAAAACTAACAACGGCGACGAAGCCCAAAGGTCATCAGGGAAAATTCCAGGAGGGCCGCCGACCGTTACTTCCCGATCTTGATCAGCTCGACATCAAAAACGAGCGTGCCCGCAGGAGCCCCCGGGCGGCTGGGAGTTTCTCCGTAGGCCAGGTTTCCAGGGATCCAGAAGCGACGCTTCTCACCTTCGACCATCAGCTGCACCCCTTCAGTCCACCCTTTGATCACTCCATTGAGCGGAAACGAAATCGGCTCTCCTCGTGCCACCGAGCTGTCAAACATCTTCCCGTCCGTGGTCCAGCCGGTGTAATGAACCAGAACTTCGTCGGTCGCCGAGGGATGAGCCGAGCCCTTTCCTGCTTCGAGGACTTTTGAAGCCAACCCGGAACCCGTGGTTTCGGCATCTTCAGGAGCCGCCGCCACATCATCGGGTGCCGGAATCGGCTCGGGGGCCTTCGGCATTGCCTTGAAATCCAAAAGCTCGAAATCAAAAATCAGCCCACCTTTGGGCGCCCCAGGGGGTGGATTCTCACCAAATCCCTGAGCTTCGGGAATCCAGAATCGCCGCTTCTCTCCCTTGACCATCAACTGCAAGCCTTCCACCCAGCCTTTGATGGTGACTTGATCGAGTTTGAACTGGGCAGGCTTTCCCTTCATGACCGTGCTCTCAAGCAGAGTTCCGTCTTCGAGCCACCCGGCAAAGTGAGCCAGGACAATGTCAGTCCCTCCCGGCTTCTCTTCACCCAGACCTTCTTCCAAAACAAGTGAGGCCAAACCACTCTCAGACTTTTCGGCGTGATCCGGAGCTTCGAGATCCTCCGGAGGCTCGGGGGCTTCGGGAGCGGCCTTGATTCCAAACAACTCGACATCAAAAGTCAGGTCCCCGCTGGGTGCTCCCGGACGAGACGGGGTCGCTCCATAGGCCAATTCCGCAGGAATCCAAAAGCGTCTCTTTTCGCCCACCACCATCAACTGCAAGCCCTCGGTCCATCCTTTGATCACCCCGTCCAATGGAAAGGAGATCTTCTCTCCGCGAGCCACCGAACTATCGAACAATTTCCCGTCCTTGGTCCACCCGCTGTAGTGGACTTCCACGGTATCACGCGGACCCGGCATTTCGGTTCCGCTTCCTTCCTGCAAGACGACCGAAGCCAATCCGGATTCGGTCTTCAGGGCGTCATCCGGAGCGGCGGTAACGTTCTCGGGCGTTGTTGGTGTCGAACTCATGAAGCGCCCATAACCCGCCATCCCCGGTCCGGCCAGCCCTTTCCCCCGCCATTTGATGATCCAAACTCTAACAACGACCTTGCGCGACATTCTAGAAAATCCCGCATTTCCCTCTCCTCCACCCTAGACAAACCTTCAATCCCAACGAATCCTCCGCTCATGAAAATCACTGTCACCGGGAGATCCGGACGGATGGGCCGGGCGGTCGTGGAAGCAATCGATGCTGAACCCGCTGCCGGACTTCATTCCACACACGACACCGGGGAGGATCTCAAGGCCGCACTCACCGGCGCGGAAGCAGTGATCGACTTTACCCTCCCGGTCCTCACTGACGATCTGATTGCTACCGCGGTGGAACTTGGAGTTCCTCTTGTCATCGGCACCACGGGGCACTCCGACGAACAAAAGGAAGCGATCAAGGCGGCGTCCTCCACCATCCCGATTGTTCACGCTTCAAACTTCTCCACCGGCGTGAACCTCCTCTTCCATCTCACTCGAAAGGCTGCGGCCATTCTCGGCAACGAGACCTTCGACATTGAAGTCACTGAAATGCACCACCGTCACAAGGTCGACGCCCCTTCTGGAACGGCCCGCACTCTGCTCGATATTCTCAATGAAGAGACCGACACCAGCTATGCCGACGATGTCCGGCACGGTCGTGAAGGTCACACCGGAGCCCGTCCGTCGCGCGAGATTGGCATGCACACCTTGCGTGGAGGCGACGTGGTGGGTGACCACACCGTGATGTTCGCGGCCGACGGTGAAAGATTTGAACTCACCCACAAAGCCTCGTCCCGCATGACCTTTGCTTCCGGCGCTGTCCGGGCCGCCCTCTGGCTCAAGGGCCAGCCGGCCGGCCTCTACGACATGCAGGACGTCCTGGGCCTGAAGTAATCATTCCCCTTCCCCCTCATTTCGTGGCCTCCCGTACCGGTATCGCTCTTGGCACCAATGTTGGCAATCGTCTCGCCAACCTCAGGGAAGCCCGTGACCAATTGGTCAACCTGATGCCCCCCGGCACCACCTACAACCAATCGGGTCTTTACCAGTCGGAACCGGTCGACTGCCCCGAAGATTCTCCCGACTTCTACAACGCAGTCGTCGAAATCGACTACCTCGGCACGCCGCAAAGCTTGTTGCATGCCACTCAATTCATCGAATGGAAACTGGGTCGTCAGGATTCGGGCATCAGGAACTCGCCACGTCCCATCGACCTCGACATCCTCTATTTTGACGATTTCATGATTGAGGAGGAAAACCTGATCATTCCCCACCCCAGGCTCACTGACCGGCGCTTTGTTCTCCTGCCCCTCGCCGACATTCACCCTCATTTGATTCTGCCCGGCGATGAGACCACGGTGGGTGAGCACCTGAGAAAGCTCGACACCGACGAACCGGACCCCATTCTCATTCAGTCCGTTTGGTAAATCAGAAATGAGCCCGTCCGAGAAAGCCCAGAGCCTGCGAGCCCGCAAAGGTGGTGCGCCCATTTCCGCGCTGACGGCTTACGACTACCCGACTGCCCGCCTTCTCGACGAAGCCTGCGTCGATCTTCTCCTCGTGGGAGACTCCCTCGGTATGGTCGTTCTCGGCTTCCCCGATACCACCCATGTCACTCTCGAGCACATGATCCACCACACTGCGGCGGTTGCTCGAGGGGTTAAAAAATCCCTCATCGTCGGGGACCTGCCGATCAACACCTACCCCGATC
The DNA here is from genome assembly GCA_050049035.1 of Akkermansiaceae bacterium. Lineage (GTDB taxonomy): Bacteria > Verrucomicrobiota > Verrucomicrobiia > Verrucomicrobiales > Akkermansiaceae > SW10. Next base: position 19,092 of record JASFWU010000007.1, read on the forward strand.
CCGAAACAGCTCTTGCCAGCGCCCGCCTGTTGGTCGAGGCCGGTGCTGACGCCGTCAAGCTTGAAGGTGGCCTTGGACAGGCGGACAAGGTCGCCGCGATCACAGCGGCCGGGATTCCGGTGGTAGGACACCTCGGCATGCTGCCCCAGCGGGTCAAAGAAGAAGGCGGCTACAAGAAGAAGGGAAAGACGGATCAGGAGACCCACGCTCTGCTCGACGGGGCCCTCGCTTTGCAGGAAGCCGGCATCTCGGCACTGGTGCTCGAAAGTGTCATTCCGACTGCCGCCCGACATCTCACCGACCAACTGGAAGTTCCCACGATCGGGATTGGTTGCGGACAAGGAAACTGCGACGGTGAGATTGCGGTCATCACCGATGTCATTGGCTCCTATCCCTGGTTCGTTCCTCCCTTTGCCACTCAGCGGGCCGATGTCGCCAGCGAAATCACCCGTGCCGTGAAAGGCTACCTCGATGCTCTCACCGGATAAAAGGGAAGCGCTGGAGCGACGCATGGCTTTGTTGGGCGTCTTCGAGGATGATTTGATCGAGAAGTTCATCCGGGGCACCGGCAGTGGCGGACAGAAGATCAACAAGACTTCATCCTGTGTTTTCCTCCAGCACCCGCCCACCGGAATTGAGATCAAGGTGCAACGCGATCGTTCGCGTGAGATCAATCGCTTCCTCGCCCGCGAGGAACTGTGTCGTCGCCTCGAAGAAAAGTCCCAAAACGAATCCCTCGCCCACCAAAACGCCCGTGAGAAAAAGCGCCGCCGCCATCGACGCCCCGGGGTCCGCGCGCGAGCCCGGAATGTTGAAAAGAAGCGCCGCCACGGGCAAAAGAAGCAAAACCGTCGTCGCCCGGGATTACAGGATTGAACCCCCAATCGCCCTTTCGCAGACTGTCCCGCATGCAGACCTACCTCGACCTCCTCTCCGATGTTCTGGAAAACGGCGAGGAGCGAGGCGACCGCACCGGCACGGGAACGCTGAGCGTTTTTGGAAGACAGGTCCGCTACGACCTGCGCGACGGCTTCCCCTGCCTCACCACCAAAAAACTCCATCTTCGCTCGATTATTCACGAGCTCCTTTGGTTCCTCAAAGGCGACACCAACATCTCCTATCTCAAGGAAAACAAGGTCACTATCTGGGATGAATGGGCCGACGAAAACGGGGACCTTGGTCCGGTCTACGGGCAGCAATGGAGATCGTGGCCGAAGCCCGACGGCACCACCGTCGATCAAATCGCCAACCTCGTCGACAGCCTCAAAAACAACCCCACTTCACGACGCCATCTCGTTTCGGCCTGGAACGTCGCCAAGGTCGATGAAATGGCGCTACCTCCCTGCCACCTTCTCTTTCAGTTCTACGTTCACGATCCCGAATCAGAGACGCCCGGCTTGAGCTGCCAGCTTTATCAACGAAGCGCCGACCTCTTCCTCGGGGTTCCCTTCAACATCGCCTCCTATGCTCTACTGACCATGATGCTTGCGCAGGTTTGCGGATACGAGGCTCGCGAATTCGTGCACACTTTCGGTGACCTTCATCTCTACACCAATCACCTCGAGCAGGCCAAACTCCAGCTCACCCGCGAGCCCTATGCGCTCCCAGAGATGAAGATCAACTCCGCGGTGACCGACATCGACAGCTTCGCCTTTGAGGACTTCGAACTGACCGGCTACCAGGCCCATCCCCACATCAAAGCACCTGTCGCCGTATGACCCTCACCGCCATTGTCGCGATGACCCCGGACCGGGTGATCGGAAGAGACGGAGACCTGCCGTGGCACCTGCCCGAAGATCTCAAGTTCTTCAAACGCCAGACCTCCGGTCATCCGATCGTGATGGGACGAAAAACCTTCGACTCCATCGGACGTCCTCTTCCCAAACGTCAGAACATCGTCATCACCCGTGACCCCGACTGGCAGCACGAGGGAGTGGAGGTGATTCACAGTCCCGACGATCTGGCTTCGCTTGATCTTCTCGATCCGCTCGCCTTCATCATCGGAGGCGCCGAAATCTACCGGCTCTTTCTTCCGCATCTCGATGATCTCATCATCACCCACGTTCACGAGGCTCATCCGGGCGATACCATCTTCCCCGAGTACGACGATCTATTCCCGGATTCGGAAATCCTCTCGCGCACCGAGGACTTTACCATTAAACGTCACTTCAAACCCCAACCCTAAAACACAAGACCATGGCCAATTCATTTGAACTTACCGGAACCCTCAAAGTCCTCGAAGACACCCAAACCTTCAACAGCGGCTTCTCGAAACGCGAATTCGTGATCGAGGTTCCCGACGGCAAGTATCCCCAGATGGTCAAATTCGAGACCGTTCGGGACAAGATCAACCTCCTCGACTCCCTCAACATTGGCGACGAAGTCAAAGTCACCTTCGACATCCGCGGGAACGAATACAAAGGTCGTTACTACGTGAATCTCAACGCCTGGAAGATCGAGTCATCCGGCGGCTCTTCCGGCTCGGCTCCAGCTGATCCACCGTCGAGTGCCTTCGACAGCAGCTTCGACAACGAGTCCGAGCCTACCGAGGACGACATCCCGTTTTAAAGTCTACGGAGCTTGGGCTTCAGCCCGAGTTTTCCGGAGGAAGGGTCCGCGAATCCCCGCCAATCGACGCGAATCTTCTTCGATTTGGAGAAGGTGTCAACGCGGTCAGGGAATTGACTGAGCAATCTGTTAAGCGTGGAGTCGCACTCACTCAGTCCTTCGCCGCCGGTTTTTCCTTCTTTCCGGGCTTACCTCCGATTTGATCGAGATAACTGAGTTCACGCTTCCATCGTTGGATGGCCCCACCAGCTTTGGCTTTTTCCACAGACCCTCCGGCATACTCTGCATCGTAGTAACTGGTGCTCAGTTCAACAAGAATCGAGATTCGCAGGAGCCGCTTCTTGAGTTCCTTATCCTTCGAGGCCTTGACCGCCTTCAAGTTTTCCACCGTCAGGCGATTCAATTCGTTCTCAAGCGGGGTGATGATTTTGGCATACTTGTCGTCCTCATACGCTTCGGTATAGG
>JASFWU010000115.1:0-7669 GCA_050049035.1 Akkermansiaceae bacterium
GGTCAGGGTGATGACGCCGTTTCCGAGATCGTTATACATCGCCCTTCCATCGAAGACCGAGATATCGAAGTTTTGGTTGTTGGTGGAAACCAGAACCCGTCCATCCGCGACGAGGGTCTGGCCACTTGATAGCCCCGCCGTTAAACCGGCCAGGACGGCAAAACACCCGGCAGCGAATGAGGAGAATCGCCTCCCTCGCCCGGGCTTGATCCCCGGAATGACGGGGACCGGATTGCATTGTGCTTTTCGTTTCATTTTTTCGACTATGTTTGTTTTGAAAGTCAGGAAATCGAACCCGACGTTTAAAATCCCCAAATATCCAATTTGAGTGGTAATGCACATACCAATGATTTGGTGGTTTCGCAACTTCATCTTTCAAAAAAAAGATCACGATCACTTGATTTTCGCCAAAAATGTGAAGTCGGGGCCGACGGAAGAAAAAACTCCCCTCTTTGACATCCGGTGATTCCATCCTAAAGTCCGGCAGTTTTGAGCGAAATCCCCTTCACCTCACCCGCCCCAGGTTATTGGGCGGACCAGAACATCCCGGAAAGCGACTGGAATTCAGCCAAATGGCAGCTCAAGAACCGGATCTCGTCCCTCGCCGATATTGAGAAGCACCTCACCCTCTGTGAGGAGGAACGGGCCGGAATTCTGCTGACCGGCACAAAGCTGGCGACCGCAATCACACCCCACTATTTCAATCTGATTCATCCCACCGACCCCGACTGCCCCATCCGTCGCCAGGTCATCCCGCGGATTGAGGAAACCCACACCGACCCCTCGGAAATGGCCGATCCTTGTGGCGAGGATTCCCACATGCCCGTTCCGGGGCTGGTGCATCGATATCCCGACCGGGTCCTTTTTCTCGTCACCGACCGCTGCGCCTCCTACTGCCGTTATTGCACCCGGTCACGGGTGGTTTCGGGAGTCTCGGACCAGAAACTGGAAACCCAGTGGGATATGGCCATCGACTACCTGAAACGAACCCCGCAGGTTCGCGATGTTCTCCTTTCAGGTGGCGACCCTCTCCTTTTCTCGGACGCCAAGCTGGAAAAGCTCCTCACGCGCCTCCATGCCATCCCACACATCCAGTTCCTGCGGATTGGGTCGCGCATTCCGCTCTTCCTCCCCCAGCGAATCACCCCGGAGCTCTGCACGATGCTCAAGAAGTTCCATCCGCTCTTCATTTCCATCCACACCAACCACCCCAACGAGCTCACCAGTGAAGTGCGGGATGCACTGGGACGACTGGCGGATGCGGGCGTGGTGATGGGGAATCAATCGGTGCTTTTGAACAAGGTGAACGACTCGGTGGAGATCCAAAAGGAACTCGTCCAAAAGCTCCTGATGTGCCGTGTTCGTCCCTACTATCTTTACCAGGGCGACCTGATCCAGGGGACTTCCCACCTTCGCACCAAAATTACCAAAGGGATCGAAATCATCGAAGGCCTGCGCGGCCACACTTCAGGGTATGCCATCCCGCAATACGTCGTGGATGGTCCGGGGGGTGGCGGAAAGATTCCGCTCAATCCCCAGTACATCGTTGAGTCCAACGATGAGCGGACCGTTTTGCGCAACTATGAAGGGAAGGAGTTCGTCTATCCCGAAGCGCAAATGGCTCCGATTCTTGAGTGAGGAGGATGTCGGACGACCCGTATCAACCACCCGCAGCCCCCCCGATAGAGGAACACTCCTCGATTGAGATTCGGAAAGAGCACCTCGCTCACGAGGGGACGGTTCGCTTTGTGGGTTGGCTTGTTTTTGGTCTCGGGACTCTTTTTGTCTTACGGGGATGCTTCCTGGTCGCCGGGGCTGCCCTATTCGGGACTGCCAGTTCGGCCAACACCCCTGCCGGCGGACTCATGGCGATTTTGGTTGGCGTGTTTTTCATCTGGCTTGGGCTCGCTCTTTCAAAGCTTGAGTTGGCAGGACACAAAGTGGCGATTGGCTTGTCGGTTTTGGCCTTGGCAGGATTTCCGGTCGGCACCGCCATCGGAATCTGCCTTCTCTATCTTCTTGTATCTCGAAAAGGTTCCCTGATTTTTTCGAGACGCTACCAAACCACGATTGCCGAGACTCCGGAACTTCGCGCCCGCCCACCCATGGCCATTCTCATCCTGGCTGTCATCGGACTGCTCGCTTGGATTGGAGCGGTCTTTTCTGATTTCTTCTAGAGACAAAAACAGCCCTCCGAAGAGGGCTGCTGAAAAGGTGGCTTGATTCCCCGGGGCTTATCCTTTCTTGGGAGGATACTTGAGGAAGACCTTGTATTGCGCGGGCATTTTCTCCCCGCCGCCAAGGACCTTGTCCCAGAGTTTGAGAAGAGCGGTGGCCTCCTGAATCAGGACCGCACCGTTGGAATCGTCGCTGTAGTCCTCGGTCGAGTAGAGCTCCATTGCGGTCTTGACATCTTCGTGGGCGAGAATGATGCGCAGGCAGTTCAAGGCTGACTTGCGGGTGATTTCCTCGGAAGCCGCAAAGTCGGCCACAAAGGCCCCGTTGTAGGAGTTCAGAGCCTTGATCGGTTTGCCAATCCCCTCACGGGCCAATCCCTGGCAATAAGCGATCTGGGCCCGAAGACTCCCGGGCATCTTGCGCTTGCGCCACTTGGGATCGTCGCAAATGGCATCGAGACGAGCCCAACCTTTTGTCCGGACTGCATCCCAAAAGACCTTGTAGATCTCATACTGGAGCTTCTGATCCTCGTGCAGGAGGGTATCCGGGACGAAAGTCTCGGCGAGTTTCATGAGGGTTTCGAGATCCTCGAGACGGCGGTAGCACTCCATTTCATAGAAGCCTGCCAAAACGCCCGGATTGGCGGGCACTTCCTTGAAGCGCTCGTAGTCCTTGGCACAGGCTGCAAATTTCTCGGCCGCATCCTTGTAGTTGCGGCTTTTGTAGAGCTCGAGAGCTTCGATGTATTCCTCCGGATGGATGAAATACACCGTGCAGCTGGCAAGACGCTGACGACGAGTCAGGGTTGACTGGGCGTTCTCACGCCAGAGGAACTCCTTTTCGTTGGCATCCACCATGTATCCCGTAAAGGTATCGTCGTCGGTGATGATGAGGATTCGAAGTTCTTTCCTCGCCTCCTGGGAGAGCCCCGAGGCAAGCGCGGCAAAGAAAACGAGGGTGGAAATGATGATGTTTTTCATGACTGATTCTTGATGGGTCTTTCCATGAAATGGTTTTATTCTCCGTTTTCCTCCTCCTTCTTCGGAACAGTATCGGAGTTTGCTTCATACTCGGCAACCCGGTCCTGAACCTTCTCCCAGAGTTTCTTCTCCTCGAGAGTGGCTCGTTGCACGGCACGGCCGGTCATCTTGATGTAGTCGTAGCCTCGCTCGTAGGACAACTGACGATCGCCCTGCTTGCCACGGTTCCAGAGAAGTTCCATCCAACGGTAGATTGCCGGAGCAGATTTCCCGATGGTTCCCATGCTGGAACTCCAGACCTGGGTGTAAGCGGCAAGGGCATCGTCAACCCGACCTGCCTTGTCGTGGGCGGCGCCGAGCAACATCCGGCAATCGGTGCTGTGGCGGCGATACCGCTTGTTGGCCAGGTATTCCTTGGCTGCAGCGATGGCATCATCATATTTGCCGTTGTCCGCGTGAATGGTCGCGGTGAGATAAAGAGCTTCTTCTTTCTCGCCTTCATCGTCCGAGTCGGCAATGACCCGCTTGAGCAGCTTGATCGCTTCGGTCTTCTGTGAACTGGTCCCACGGGAGTAGACATCAGCCAGTCCGAAGATCGCAGCAAACATGTGCGACTTGTCTTGTTCCCGGCTCAAGCATTCTTCGTAGTAAATCTTGGCAGCCATCGGGTTTGAGGTCTTGCGAATGAAGTTGCCTACCTTCACGAGGATGAAGTTGGAGAGCTCCTTGGGATCGAAATCGTTCTTCAGCTCGGTGAAGAGAATCTTGATCTGCGCTTCCGCATCACGGGCTTTGCCCGGTTCCTTCTCGGGATCGGTTTCATCAAGGACTTCCTCGTAGACCCCGATGATGGCGATTCGAAGCAAGGCGCGGGTTGCCTTGTCGCGGGAATCGATACCCGGGAAGTTGTAGTAGTGCTTCTTGAGCTCCACCGGCTCATTTTCCTGGAGGTATTCGTCGGTGTAGGAACCAATGGCTTCCTCGAGACCCGGGGTTCCGGTTTCCTTGGCGAGTCCGGCAATGACCGTCTGCAACCGCTCGAGTGCTTCATCGATCTTGCCCACCGCACGCATTCCGGGAATCCCGGCCACCGCCACTTTGGCTTTGAAGGGAGAATCATACCCGTATTCCTTCCAAAACTTGGTGTAGTAGGGAACGGCCTCGGCAACGCGGGGGTTGGGCTCCTTCCCCTTCTTCTCTGCTCCGATCAGGGCGGTGAGGTAGAAGAGGCACTCGCCGGCAACGAGATCATTCTTCTTGCTTTCCGCCAGTTCGAGAGCCTTGAGGTAATACTGCTCGGCGTCCTCGGGCTTCTTGAGACCTTCGAGAATATTTCCTTTCAAGGCCAGGTTCTGCTCCATCACGGACACTCCGGGGAACTGGGTCTCCACCTGGGTGACTTTCTCAAGGGCAGGATCGTAGTCGCTCTCGGCGTAGTAGCAATTGGCGCGATCAAAGAGGGCAAACGGATAGTAAACGTTCGTCTTGGGATCGGGATATTTCGCGAAGAACTTGTCGAGCAACTCGGCCGAGCGGGTCCACTCCTGCAGGCGTGAGTAGTTTGCGGCCTGGAAGTAGGTGGTGGCGAGGAGGCGAAGCTTGTCGGTCTCCTTCTTGTCACCATACGTCTTCATGTAGTCGTTGAGGATGGGCTGGGCCTCAAAGAACTGCCCTAGGTAGTGCTTGCTGCCACCGTAGGCAAAGAGACAGACCTCGTGTTGTTTGGAGGGCTTGGCCAGCTTGGGAAGCATGATCTCGGCAACCTCGATACACTTCTCGTATTCACCGTTGAAGAACAGGCTGGTGAGCATGAGGCGGCGGACTTCATTGACGTGCTTGCTCTCCGGGAAGTCCTTGAGGAAGATCGATCCGTATTCCTCGGTGAGAAGCACCTCGCTGATGAGAGCGGAGGTCCGGACAAGATTGTAGAGGTTGTTTTCACGAGCCGCGATGACCTTGCCTTCCTTGCCCATGATCTTGGCGTTGGGGAAGTAGAGCTCCATCTGCTCGTAGACCGCGAAGGCCCCACGGACATTGCCATCCTTCTCGTGGAGGACCGCGGTGTTGAGATAGGCATAGACCTCGTTGACCTTGCCAGCAGTGTCGGCCTTCTGGAGATCTTCGAGATCCGAGGCCATCTCCCCGCGGTTCACGATCATGGAACCGTCCTTGATGGTTCGGTCATAAGTCGCGAGGGTCTTCAGGCGGGCCTGAATATCATCGATGGCAGCCAGCGTGCTGGGAACCAGCGAATAGAGTTCGAAGGCCGAACGAATCATATCCGCCGAGTTCGCGTCCTGGGCGAGCTTCATGAAAAGCGGGGAAAACTCGTGAGCTTCGAATGGCTCGAGCTTAATGTGAGCGCGGTTCTCGGCAATGAAGTTGAGAAGATCGGGCTCCTTCTTTTCCTCGATGACGGCCTCCACCATGGAGTTGAAAGCAGCCATGATTCCCTTGTTCGGGGTCGGAAAGGTGGTCTTGTTCTTGATGGCGGTTTGCAGGTATTCGTTCCCATCCTTGATCTTCTTCAACTTGTAGTGGTTGATCGCCATGTTGATGAAGAAGACTCCCTTTTGATAGGAGTCGCGGGTGGGATCCCGCTCGGCAAGGAACTTCTTATACATGCGGATGGATTCGGCCCACTCTTCCGCTCCCTTGGCAGCGTGTCCCCACATGAGAAGGGCCTTCTTCTCATAGAAATTCTTGCCGGGGTTTTGTCCCTCTTTGGGCTTGGTGTTCTTATACTTGGTGTAGCAGGTCTTGAAGGACGTGATGGCGTCGTCAAACATGTTGAGTTTGAGTTCGCAATAACCGCGGTGATACCAGAACCAGCCGAAACGGGGACCATAAAGGACCGGCGCGCGGCTATCAAACTGGTTGGTGGCCTTGACGAGGACCTGATGGGCTTCCGCCCATTTGCCCTCCTTCATCGATTTCAAGGCGGCCTTGTTCAGGTCCTGAATGGCCTGGCCATGGACCGGGGCGCCCAGCGCCCAGAGAGCGAGGAAGACAAGTCCAAGCTTTCGATAGATTTTTGGGATGGTGTTCATGTTTTCTGAGGTGTGATTTTTTTTGAAAAAAAAGGCTGAGGGCTTTGAAGGCTCCCCAGCCTTCCGGCAAGAGTAGGAACGATTGAGAAGGCTTCTTCTTTGAATGTTTTCAGAGATTCGCAGAATTGCGAAAGAAAACTCACTCTGCTTCCGGGTCGAGGAGGTCGGTGAAAGTGATTTCGGTGATCTTGGCCCCTGCGAGCGCGTTCAAAACGTCGGTCACGCGCTGTTGCTCGGTGTCACCATCAACTTTGATCTGCACCAGGGCCTTGCTGCCGGAAATGTCGGCGGCGCTCTTGTGAAGCCCCAAACGTTTGGAGAGGTTCGGAAGATCGCGCGAACTGGTGTCGGAATCCTGAAGCTCCAAAGCACCGCTTTCATTCTTGATCGAGACGCTTCCGTTGGCCTCCACAATGATGAGCATGGGGGCCAGTTCGGGAGGCGTGTCCGATGGTGCAACCGCAGGAAGAGCAGTGCTCAGCTCCTGTTCCTTTTTGACGATCTGGGTCGTCACGAGGAAGTAGATGAGGAGGAGGAAACAGACGTCAATCAGTGACGAGATGTCCAACCCGGGTTCATCGACCTCGGGTGGTTCCATTTTCTTGTGACGGGCCATGGTGTGTTTGGGTCTGGGTCAGAAATTACTTGTTGAAGGAAGCGTAAGCCACCTGCTTGAGTCCAACGGTGGCACCGGCCTTGATGATTCGCTGCACGAACTTGAATTCCACCCCTTTGTCAGCGCGGATGTGAAGGACCGGTTCGTTACCCTTGGATTCAACCCGCTGCTTCTCTTCCTTGAGATACTCGCGCACGGCTTCGAGGTCTGCCAGAATGGTCTGGGCGTCCTCTTTCACAAAGTCGCCATTGTTGCGAACGTTCAGAACGATCTTGCCGGCTTTTGTTTTAGCAGCGACCGCATTCTTCGCGACCGAAGGCTCGAGCTTTGGATCGATCTTGATGGTCTTGGGATTGGAAACAACGAGGAAGAAAAGGAGGAGAAGGAACACCATGTCAATCATGGGCGACATGTCCATTTCCGCAGGTTCTCCCTGCTCCTTGCTGACTGCTCTGAGTCGATCTGAGGCCATTTGAAACGAGGTGGTTAGGGTTTAACGAAGGAGGGAAGGAGAAGTCCCCTTCCCTCTGGCGGGTTAAACGGCAATCCCCTCAGGAATCTTAGCAAGATGTGCGTCGGCGTTGACGGTCTGAATCGAGGCGTTGATCAGGGTCTCGGCGGTGCCGTGGCAATCGGCGACAAGTGCATTGAAGCGGTTCTTGAAGAAGAAGTAGGCGAAGAGGGAAAGAATCGCGACGATCAGTCCCCACATGGTGGTGAGAAGTGCGACCGAGATGTCCTTCGCGAGATCCTGCGGGTCGGCTCCGGCGTTCTCACCCAGAGTGGCGAACGCACCAATCATCCCGAAAACGGTTCCGAAGAGACCGAGCATCGGAGCGGCCTGG
>JASFWU010000116.1:0-7622 GCA_050049035.1 Akkermansiaceae bacterium
TTCATCGTCGGGGCAACTTGGTGGCCGGAGGACGGCCCCGCACCGGTTTGGAGCGTGATCCTGTATGCCCTGCTCTTCGGCGTTGGGACCTATCATCTCTCTCAAAACAGGACATGGATCGCCATTTTCCTCCCGATCGTTGTGGTGTCCATCGCCACCAACTACACCGGCGAATCCACCCCCGCGATCGTAATCCGCGTGATTAGCCTCATCGCCGTTCATGCCATTTTGCTCGCGGTCATTCTCCATCATAGCTTCATCCGGGAAAACGTCCCGAAAATCGACCGTTTACTCGCCGGGATCGCGGGTAATCTCTTGCTAGGCCTGTTTTGGATGACCATGTTCCTGACACTGCGGTCTCTCGGCTATGAACCCTTGACCAACCTGACCTCCGGGACCTCCGGGACCTCCGCCACCCAACATGAAACCCTCTACTATTCCTTCATCACGCTGACCGCCGTCGGCTATGGTGAAATCGTTCCCGCAGTCCCCATCGCCCGCACTTTTGCCATCTTTGCCTCCCTCTCCGGCATTCTCTACCTCGGTGTTTTCATCTCCTCGCTCCGGGAGAACGCACCAAGCCGGTCATCGCCGGTGCGATGGAGTTCTCCGATCTCGAAAACACCCTCATCTCCGAGGACGGCTCGTCGAAGATTCCCAACTACAGCTTCGTCCTCGTTCCAAAGCGTCTGATTTCCGATCTCAACCGACTCGCCTCGATGGCCAGGACCCGAAAGATCGATGTCCTGATCGAGTCGCGCATCATCGACGTCCTCGGACCAGAGCTTTCAAAGAACGTTGAGGCTTTTGAGAAGGCCAACAATTTCGACCTGCGGATCATCCCGATTTCCAAAACCAACCTCTCGCTCAGCAATCTCTCCAGCGACACTCGTGCGGTCTATCTTCCTCTCCTTCCCGGACTCACCCCGGAGCAACGGAAAGGTCTTTTTGAAACTCTCACCGGCAAGGGCAAGCTCAGCTTCTCCATGCTGGGACCGGACGACGTCGACGCTGGTGCTTTTGCCAGTCTGGCACCGCGGATCACCGACACTCTTCACAAACGCTTTGCCCTCAATCTCCATCAGGCTCTTCTGGGCATCGATACCAATTAGCTCCCGGTCATTCTTCGCCTCGCCGATCAACTCAAGATCAACCTCGTCACCGCACGTCGCGTGGGATGGTCGCCCGACTACGACACCTCGCTCAGCGCGACCTTTTTCAAGCAAGACGAAGTCATCAAGGCCACCGGCAAGCTCTCTCTCGAGTCCGCGATGAAGATGGCAGCACAACGCAATCCGGACATCAAATCCGCTCAGGCCGCCTGGCGTTCTTCGCTCGCCGATGTCATGGCCACCCGCGCTCAATTCTCAACCTTTGCCAATCTGGTCGGCTCGACCGGCGGGCAGATGAATCGCGACCGCGTGAATGTGCAGATGACTCCACGCTATGCCGGATCGGCTGCCCTCGGACTCGAAGTCAACCGCCTCCTCTATTCCGATCAACTCTACCAACAGATCTCCGCCCTCGATCAGCGCGCCGGCGCGGTCAAACTCGAGACCCTTTCGGTTTCTCTCGACACCGTGCAAAGCACCGCAAGCGCCTATCTCGACTGCTTGCTCGCCGAAGCGATCTACCGCATTCAACGCAGCAACGTTTTACTTGTTCAGGAAAACCTCAGCCTCGCCGAGATCCGCAAGGAAATCGGTGACCAGGACGAAACCGACTCCCTCCACTGGCAGGCCTCGCTTGCCGCCGCACGCAGCAACCTCATTAGTGCCGATGGAAGCCGCCGCAACGCCCGCGCCGCCCTCAACGTCCTGCTGGCAACCGATACCCAAAAGCACTGGGATCTGGAGGATATCACTCTCGGAGAGAAGCAAACCTTCTTCCTTGAAAACACCCTCGGAGGTCTCCTGAAAACCAAAGGCCAGTTCGAAAGCTTCATTCGCTTCACACGCGCCCTTGCATCCGCCAATTCACCGGAGCTTCAGTCCTTCGACTACAATCTTCGCGCAGAAGGGATTCGCCTCGTGGAAAGGAAACGACGCCGCACCCGTCCGGTCGTCAGCCTGAGCGCCGGCGTGCAGCGCATCTTCGAGGACAGCGACATCTCCCGAGGAGGCGGGCAAAACGAATGGACCGTCGGAGTAGGCTTCACCCTTCCCTTCCTCGAGACCGATCTTCGCCGTGCCGAGGTTTCCAAAATCGAAGCGGGCATCGAACAACTCGAAGCTCAACGCCAGCGGGCGGTCTACCTTGTCGAACAACGGGCCCTTGCCGCCTGCTACAACATGGCCGCCAGCCACCCCGCCGTTCGCCTCTCCCGCGTCGCGCTGGCCGCCTCCGAAAAGAACTACCAGAACATCCGCGAGAAGTACTCCCTCGGACGCGTGAACGTGGTCACTTTGATCGACTCGCAAACCAACCTCCTCAACCAAAAGCAGGCCGAAGCCACTGCAGTCTACACCTACCTCAAAGATGTCATTTCCCTCCAACGCGCGATTGCTTGGTTCGAATACACCAAGTCCGATGCCGAAGTCGCCGACTTCATCAAACGATTCCACGATTTCAAAAAAACAGGTTCCGTCCATGTCCGTGTCCTCCCTAAAAAATAAGATCCCGCTCGTCTTCGCCGCCGCCCTGGTGGCGGGTTGTCAATCCGACGAAGAAACGCCTCCGCCCAAGCCACGCCCGGTGATCACCTTCACGGTCCCTGAGGCCTCTTCGGGAAGCACCCGTCGCTTCTCCGGTGAAACCGTGGCCTCGCAATCAGTCGACCTTGGCTTCCAGCTTGCAGGGCGCATTCAGACTCTCACCGCCGAAAAGGGAAAGCGCTACGCCAAAGGCACCATCCTGGCCCAGCTCGATCCCGCCACCGTCAAAGCCGACCTTCGCAACGCCGAAGCACAAGCACTTCAGGCCGTCCAGGCCCTTCGCCGGACCCAGGAGCTTCTCGAATCCGGCAATGCCAGCCAGGCCGAATTCGACAGCGCCATCGCCAATCAAAAGGCCGCCGATGCCAAACTCGAGTCCGCCCGGCTCGCCTTGCAATACACCAACCTCGAAATGCCTTACGATGGCGTCATCGCCGACATCCCGGCCGACGTCAACCAGGTCGTCTCCGCAGGCACTCCGGTCATCGCCATTCAGGGCGATCGCGGCATGGACTTTGAAATCGGCATCACCACCAGCATGATTTCCCGCATCAAGGAAGGTCAGGAGGTGAAGCTCTCCCTCAACGATCTTGGCTCAGTGGAAGTTCCCGGAGTGGTCACCAAAATTTCTCCGATTGCCTCCCAAAACACCACCTACCCGGTCACGATCTCGATCAAGGATCCCGAAAAAATCGAGAACCTCCGTTCAGGCCTCGATGGTGAAGCCATCTTTTCTTTCGACAGTCAATCCGGTGCCGGAGTTTCCATTCCATCGACAGCCGTTCTCGCGTCGGCCGATGGCTCCAACTACATCTGGCTTGTCGAAACTCCCGATCAACCAACAAGCGCGGTCAACCGACACGAAGTGACCGTGAAGGGGCTCACCACTGGCGGCACGATCAAGATCACCCAAGGCCTCGACGCAGGACAAGTCATCGTGACCAAGGGTGTCGGGAGCCTCACGCCCGGCATGATCGTCACCATTCCACAAGGCTAACCGCACAAAGCGATGCTCAATCCGGCCTCACTCACCCTCAAAAACAGCCGTACGGCCATTGTCATTTATCTGGGTGTTCTCCTCTTCGGAGTCTTCACTTACCTCACCATTGGCAACCGCGAATATCCCGCGATCACCATTCGCAGCGCCGTGGTCATGACCAACTACCCCGGCCGAACTTCGGTCCAGGTGGAACAGGAAGTGACCGAACCTCTCGAACAGGCAATCCGCCAGCTGCCGCAAATCGAAGAGGTCAAGTCGACCTCCAAGCCCGGCTTCTCACTGATCACGGTCTCCATCGAGGAAACTTATTTCGAAATGGAAGACATCTGGACCGACATGCGCAACAAGATCGGTGCGACTCGTCTCCCCTCCGGAGCCGGCCAGCCTATCATCAACGATGATTTCGGCGATGAATTCCCCTACGTTTATGCCCTCAAGGGCGACGGCTACACCCCTGCCGAACTCAAGGACTACGGCGACGACATTCGCGACCGGCTTCTCGCCATCGACGGCGTTGGCAAGGTCGACTTCCACGGCAATCAGGAAGAACGCATCTTTCTCGAGTTCTCCTCCAGCGAACTTTCCGCTCGCGGCATCTCGCCACAGCAAGTTGCCAAGCTCCTCAGCGACCAAAATGCCATCGTCAACAGCGGCAGTGCCAATCACGGCAGCGAGCGCCTGCAAATCGTAACCCTCGGTGAGTTCGAATCACTCGAAGAGCTCGCCGACTATCCTCTCGTCATTCCCGGCGAAACCTCGTCCATCCGCATCTCGGATCTCTTCGCAGTGCGACGCGACTACGTCGACCCCGCGAGCTCGCATGCCCACTTCAACGGCGAGCGCGTTCTCTGCATCGCGGTCTCGATGAAGTCCGGTGGCGTGGTCACCCAGATCGGTGAGAAGATCTCGGAAGAGATCGCCAAGATCCAGGCCGAGCTCCCGGTGGGCCTCGAGATCGAAACGATGTTCTACCAGCCGGTCTACGTCAGTGCCTCGATCAATGCCTTCATCGTCAACCTGGCCCAGGCCTTTGGCTTCGTCCTCGTGATCATGTTTATTTTCTCGGGCTTCCGTCTCGCCCTCCTCGTGGGCATTCTCGTTCCCTCGGCGATCCTCCTCTGCTTCACCTTCATGCCCGCGGTGGATGTCGAACTGGAGATGATGTCGATCGCCGCTCTCATCATCGCGCTCGGCATCCTCGTCGACAATGCCGTGGTGGTTTGCGAACAAATCCTCAACCGTCTCAACCAGGGCATGGACCGGATGCAGGCCGTCACCGAATCGGTGCAAGGTCTCATCATTCCCCTTCTCGCCGGATCAGGCACCACCATCGCGGCCTTCGGCATTATCGCGATGGCGCAGGGCGGCACTGCCGAATTCACCTTCAGCCTTTTCGCCGTGGTCGCACTCACCTTGCTCGGCTCGTGGCTCCTTTCCCTGACCATCATCCCTTTCTTCGCCTACTACTTCCTCAAGCCCCTAAAGAAGGATACCTTTGTCGGAGGCCTCGTCACCAAATTCAGCGTGCCTTACGAAAGGCTCCTGCGCTTCAGCCTCAAGCTCAAGTGGACCGTGCCCATCCTTGTTTTCATGCTCACTTTCCTCGCCCTCGTTGGCATGAAGCTGGTGCCCAATGTCTTCTTCCCTCCCAACGACCGAGGCCAGTTCGTCATCGATTTTGAACTCCCGCTCGGCTCCAACATTGAGGAAACGGAAGCGGAAGTCCGCAAGCTCGAGGCCTGGCTGCTCAACGAGAAAAAGGCCGACATCAAGAGCGTCTCGACGTGGGTTGGCAACGGCGGACCGCGATGGTACCTCGCCCTCTCGCCGGAACAGGCCAATCCCAACTACGCCTTCCTCAGTGTCATCACCACCAGTGAGGATCCCGTCCTGGTGAAAAAGCTCGTCGGAGAAGTGAGCGATTACGCCGCCGAGAATTTTCCATCGGTCCGCGTCTCTCCCAAGGCCCTTGAAAACGGACCCGCGGTGGGTGATCCCATTCAAATCAAACTTCGCGGACCCGAGCTCGAAACAATCTACGCCTTGCGTGACAAGCTCGCCGGCGTGATGCGCAACACCGACGGTGCCATCGATGTGCGCGACGACTGGGGACGCTGGACCAAGCAGGTTACCATCGACCCCGACCCCGTCCGCCTTTCCCGCCTCGGCCTCACCACTTCGTCACTCGCCTCCGCGCTTTCCCTACAATACGAGGGCCTCGTCGCCACCGCTTATCGCGAAGACGAACGCTCCATTCCCGTCGTGCTCCGCTCGCGCGAGGACTTCCGTGAAAACCTCGCCGACTTGCGGGACCTCCCGGTCTTCGGAGCGTCCAGTGGGATTGTGCCGCTTGGACAAGCAGCGGAAATCGATCTCGAATTTCAGCCTGGTTCCATTCGACGCTTCAACACGCAGCGCGAGATGGTGGTGAAATGCCGCGTGCAGGATCGCTTCGCTTCCGAAGTCCTCGCTGACATGCAGCCGGAGATTGAAAAGCTCGTCGCGTCTCCCGACTGGCCCGCCGGTTACACCATCGAGTGGGCCGGTGAACAGGCCGAGTCCGCCGAGTCGCAAAAGAAGCTCGCCGCCGGTGCACCCATTCCCATCGCCTTCCTCTGCCTCATCCTCATCGCCCAGTTCAACTCCATCCGCGCCTTCGCCATCATCATGCTCACCATCCCGCCCATGCTTGTCGGAGTGGTGCCCGGTTTGATCCTGACCGGATCAACCTTTGGCTTCATGACCCTGCTCGGCCTCATCGCGCTCATGGGCATCGTGGTGAACAATGCCATCCTCCTGATCGATGAAACGAAGAGCCAGCTCGCCGAAGGTCAGAAGGATTTCACCACCGTCATTGTCGACTCGGCGAAGTCACGCTTCCGTCCCATCATCATGACCACCGCGACCACCGTCTTCGGCCTCCTTCCCCTCGCCATCGCCGGCGGCGGCATGTGGTCGTCGATGGCCTACGCCATGATGTTCGGCCTCGCCTTCGCCACCGTCCTCACCCTTCTCCTTTGCCCCACTCTCTTCTTCCTCTTCCACCGCATGTCCTACGCCCACCTCCCTGCCCCGGCCGCGGTAGTCATCGAAGAACCGGAACCCGAGGAAGAAGTCGAAGAACCCCTTCCTGAAGCCGACGAAGAAGAGTGATCGCCCCAAAAAAGGAAACCTCTTAAGGCTTCAAAGTGATGATTTGACTCGGTTGCTACCAGAACATAGAATTCGCTGTAAATTTACTGCGATTTTATGATCAAAGCCAAGTCCATCAAACCTCTCAGCGATTTCCTTCGGAACAGCAAGAGCCACATTTCGGCACTCAAAGAGTCGCACGAAGCCGAAGTCCTGACGGTGAATGGCGAAGCTGCCGTTGTCGTTCAAGATGCCGAAGCTTATGAGGAGATGGCCGCGCTTGCCGAGCAAGCCCGCCAGGATGCGCGCTTGCAAAAGGCCATGGCCTACTTCCGGGAAGGCGGCAAAGGAATCAAAGCGGAAGACGTCTTCGCCGACCTCGATTCACGCTACCTTTAGGCGATGAAGGATTACGAGAACGTATTCGCCCCGACGGCCCGCGAAGACCTCGTCGGCATTCTTGAATGGCTGGAACAGGAATCTCCCGAAAAGGTCGCCGAATGGTATCAGGCCATCAAATCGGACATTCAAACTCTCACCCAAATGCCCGAACGATGTCCCCACGCCCCCGAAAACGGCCTATGGGGAGACGAAGAACTTCGCCAGCTCCTCTTCCAAAGATATCCCTCCCAATACCGCATCATTTTTCATGTCTCCAAAAGCGCGGTCCACATCCTCAGCATCCGCCACGGAGCCCGACGCTACCTCCACGAAGAGTAACCTCTCAGGAAGGCCCACCGCTCCGGGCCCTCTCCAGTCGACCGGCATTCATCACCCCCACCTATTTACCGACGCAGTAGAGGTGCTCTTCACCACGGAGGTACCACTTCCCGTCG
>JASFWU010000117.1:0-7581 GCA_050049035.1 Akkermansiaceae bacterium
CTAAAGAAGCAAGAAGTCATGAAAGAGCCTCCTCCCGGAACCGCCGAACGTATCGCCAAAATGACCTTGGCTCAGATCTATCCTTTGTATCTCGATAAAGTGGAGAAGAAGGGGCGAAGCAAGGCGGAGGTTGATCAAGTGATCCACTGGCTCACGGGCTATGATGAAAAGGCAGTCCTGTCGATGATTAAGGATGAGGTGACTTTTGGAGAGTTCTTCGACAAGGCCGCCATGAATGAAAACGCCCATCTCATCACCGGCGTCATCTGTGGATACCGGGTGGAGGAATTGAAGGACCCGCTCATTCGAAAGTGCCGGTATCTCGATAAGGTGGTTGATGAGTTGGCGAAGGGAAAAAAGATGGAGAAGATCCTCCGGACACCCTGAAACAAGCTTCGCAACGGGTCGATTGACAAGAGACTACGGAAAGGAGAGTCTGCTCTCATGAAAAGAATTTTCGCACTGACGATGGCTGGCCTGCTGGCTGCCCAGGCTGATGACTGGCCGCGCTGGATGGGGGAGAAAGCTGATGGAGTTTGGCGTGAGAAAGGGATCCGGGATGATCTCCCCGAGAAAGGTGCGCCGGTGCTCTGGCGGGTTCCGGTGGGATGGGGGTATGCCGGTCCGGCTGTGGCAGGCGGGCACGTTTATCTCCCCGATTATCAGCGCAGCGAAGGTGATTTGATGAATAATCCTGGCAAAGCCGTTCCCTGGAAAGGAAAAGAGCGTCTGCTTTGTCTCGATGTGAAGACCGGTAAGGAAGTGTGGAAGTACGAGGTTTCCCGGGATTACCTGCTTTCCTATCCCGGTGGCCCGCGGGCGACCCCGACGATTGCGGACGGCATGGTTTATTTCTTGGGAGCGATGGGTCATCTCACTGCTCTCGATGCCAAAACCGGAGAGAAGAAGTGGGAAAAGGACTTTCAAAAAGAGTTCGGAGCGGGCCTGCCGATCTGGGGGTTTTCCGCTCATCCCCTGGTGAAGGACGGAGTGGTTTATTGTTTGGTGGGGGGAGAAGGCAGCGTGGCGGTGGCCTTTGATGCCAAGACCGGAAAGGTTCTGTGGAAGTCGCTCAACGCGCGGAGCCAGGGCTACTGTCCTCCATCGATTGTCAAGGCAGGTGGAACCGACCAACTCCTCATCTGGCATCCCGAGGCCATCAACGGGTTGAATCCCAAGACCGGTGAGCTCTACTGGAGTCTTCCTTTGAAGCCGATTTACGGGATGTCGGTGATGACTCCGCAACAGACCGGGAATCAGATTTTCGCGAGTGGCATCGGACGGGTTGGAGCCATGATTGAGCTCAATGAAAAGGAGCCCAAGGCTAGCTTCGTTTGGAAGGGAAAACCCAAGACCGCACTTTACTGCTGTAATAGCACGCCCTTGATTCACGAGGGGGTGATCTATGGTTCGGATATCCGATCGAGCATGCTGGTGGCTGCCAAGGTGGAAGACGGAGAGCGCTTGTGGACGACAATGGAGCCCACCATTGCCAAGGAGCATCGCAAAGGAGGAAGTCACGGAACGGTCTACCTGACCCGACATGAGGGCAGCGGGAAATTCTGGTTGGTCAACGAAGGTGGGGACCTCATTTTGGCCAATCTTTCAAAGGATGGATACAAGGAATTGGGTCGTCAGCATGTCCTTGAGCCGACCAACGAAGCCTTTGGGCGTCCGGTGGTTTGGAGTGGCCCGGCCTTCGCGGAGAAGTCGGTCTTCATGAGAAACGACAAGGAACTCGTTCGCATCGATCTTTCCGCTGGAAAGAACTAGGCCGCGACCAGCGTGCGTTTACGGCGCGGTCAGCCCGTGCCGTGACAGATCCTGGACGTCGACGAGTCCAACGGGATGGCCGTGCTCGTTCAGCGCGATGAGGTCATCGATATGATTCTCGCGAAGGATCTTGAGGACTTCGACGGCGAGACTTTGCTCGCTCACCGTGATGGGATCCGTGGTCATGTGGCTGGTGAGAGGGGAGTCGCCGATCTCCCGGTCTTGTTGGTAGCCCCGGACGAAGTCGCCGTGGGTGAAAATGCCGGCGAGTGATTGATCGGGATTGATAATGACGGCGGCGCCGGCTCGTGCCTGGTGCATCGCAACAATCGCTTCGCCGACCAGGGCGTCGGCCGGAACCTTGGCGAGGGAGTCTCCGGTGCGCATGATGTCCGAGACACGACTGAGGAGGTATTTGCCAAGGCTGCCTCCGGGATGGAGTTCGGCAAAATCCTCCGATCGGAACCCCCGCTTTTCCAGAAGAACCATGGCGAGGGCATCGCAAAGGCCGAGCATGTTGGTGGAACTCGACGTGGGGGCGAGGTTGAGGGGGCAGGCTTCTTCCTCGACGTGGGTATCGAGCACAAGGTCGCTGTGCCGGGCCAATGTGGAGGATGGTTTCCCGGTGATGGCAACCAGAACCGAAGCCCGCTTTTTGGCATGGGGGAGAAGGGAAATCATTTCGTTGGTTTCTCCCGAGTAACTCAGCGCAATGACGAGGTCTCCGACCGAAAGGACCCCGAGATCACCGTGGAGGGCGTTTTGGCAACTGAGGGAAACCGCAGTCGCGCCCGTGCTGTTGAGTGTGGCCACGAATTTGTTGCCGATGCTTTCGGATTTGCCCACTCCGATCACCACGATCTTGCGTCCCTCTTGAAGGGTCGACTCGAGAGCTTCGACGGTTCGGGCGAAAGAGTCGTCGAGGCGCGCAGCCAACAGCTCGAGCTGTTTGGCCTCAATGCCGAGAATCGCACGTCCTTTTTCGATCGGATCCACGGGAAAACGATGAGTCATCAGGGCGGGCGGGTCAATCCAAGTAAGTCTGGTGATCTGACGGGGTTCGACTAGCGTTTGGGGCACAGATGAAGCGCTTTCGGCCTTACCTGAAGTATTTCAAACCAGTGAAGTGGCATTTCGTGGGAAGTGTCTTTGCCGGTTTGGTCTATGCCCTGGCGACCGGTGCGGGCCTGCCCTTGGCCGCGCGGGTGGTCCTTCCTTTGATCTTTGAGGACGACCAGGTGGAGGGAGCCGGAGGAGCGGTCGAGGAGAGCTTTTTCGTCCAGGGGTTGAAGGATTGGTTTTCGACCCTCCCCGGAGATTGGCTGTTGTTTGCGGCCTGTTCGTGGCTGCCCTTGATGTTTTTGTTTCGGGCCGCAGGTGGTTTCGCCAGCGGCTATCTGGTGAGCTATTGCGGCTTCCGTTTTTTGGAACAATTGCGGGAAGAGACCTTTCGCAAGCTGCAAAGCCTTCCGCTGTCTTTTTTTGGAAAGCGACAAGCCGGTGACCTGCTGGCCCGCATGGTGGGGGATGCCGAGATTGTTCGGACGACGGTGAGCCGGGCGGCGGTCGATTTGGTCAAACAGCCGGCCGTTTTGATTTCGGCTCTGGCTTTCCTGATTTCCGAGGCGGTCTCCAATCAAGGGACTTCGATGGTGTTGATTGCCATTTTTTCGATCCCACTGTGCGTCTTCCCGCTTCGCTCGATCGCCAAGCGGCTTGGTAAAAAAGCGCGTTCGCTCCAGGAGAATGCCGGTGACCTCAGCGGCCAGATTTCCGAGACGATCCAAGCTCCGATGGAAGTGCGGGCCTACAATCTTGAGGAAGCGGTTGAGAGTAAGTTCAAAGCCAAGGTGAGGGAGATCATTCGCTATTCGATGAAGGTCACGAAATACCATCAGATGATCTCACCAGCGGTGGAGTTCATTTCGGTGGTTGGCCTGACGGTGGCAATCTATTTGGGAGCGGAGCAGGGGATGAAGCTCTCCAGCTTTATGGCCATCGCGATGGCGCTCTATCTCTGTTACGAGCCGGTGAAGAAGCTCGGCGCCATTCAGGGCTTGTTGAAGCAAGCCGATGTCTCTTTGAGTCGAATCGAGGAGATCTCACTTGCGGTCGATGATTTAGAGGATCCCGAGAAACCCAAAAGGCCGGACAAGTTTGTCAGCGAGATTTGTCTGGAAGGAGTGGAGTTTGGCTATGACGACGAACAGGTCCTGAAAGGGATCGATCTTTCGATTCAACCCGGTGAGTGCGTTGCTCTCATCGGTCCGAGCGGAGGAGGAAAGTCGAGTCTCTTCAATCTCATCCCGAGATTTTACGATGCCACAAAGGGGCTGGTGAAGGTGAGTGGACTTGATGTGAAGGAGTGGGCCAAAGGCGACCTACGCGATCACATTGCTCTGGTGGCCCAGAACGCCATTTTGTTTCAGGGAACCATACGGGAAAATATCCGTCTCGGGCGACCTGGTGCCAGCGATGCCGAAGTGGAGGAAGCCGCCCGCAAGGCCAACGCCCACGATTTCATCCTGAAGCAGCAGGAGGGTTATGAGACCATGGTGTCCGAAATGGGGAAGAGTCTTTCCGGTGGCCAGCGCCAACGAGTGGCCATTGCCCGGGCCTTTCTGAAGGATGCGCCGATTCTCCTATTGGATGAGGCCACCAGTGCGCTTGATAACGAAAGCGAGGCTGTCATTCAGCGTGAGCTCGCAGCTCTCGTGAAAGGGCGAACGACCCTGCTGATTGCCCACCGCCTCTCGACGACCAAGATCGCCAACCGGGTGGTGGAATTGGACCAAGGGCGGATCGTATCGGAACGAGCGGAAGCTTGAGAATGATCAAGCGGTGGCCGCTTCAATGGCACGCGCGCAGCGAAGGATCGTTTGTTCTCCGAGGTGAGGTCCGAGGATTTGCAGTCCGACCGGAAGGCCTTCGACCGGCTCAAGTGGAACCGAAATCCCGCAGTTGCCCGCCAGGTTGGCAGAGATCGTGAAAATATCGGCGAGGTAGTGCTTGAGTGGATCTCCCGAGGCGTCGCCCATTTTGGGAGCAGGCTCGGGGGCCACCGGGGTCAGGATGGCATCGACGGATTCGAAGGCTTGCTCGAAATCACGTCGGATCAGCGTGCGCACCTTCTGGGCGCGAAGGTAGTAGGCGTCATAGTAACCCGAAGACAAAACGTAGGTCCCGAGTATGATCCGTCGTTTCACTTCCGAACCGAAGCCTGCTTCCCGGCTGTCCTTGTAGAGCGAGAGCATGTCGGACGGATTCTCGGCCCGGTTGCCGTAGCGGACACCGTCGAAGCGGGAAAGGTTGGATGAGGCCTCGGCGGGAGCAATGATGTAATAGGTCGCGACGGCGTATTCGGTGTGGGGGAGGGAAATCTCCACGATTTCGGCTCCCAACGATTCCAGCGTTTTGGCGGCGGACTCGATTCGTTCGCGCACTTTGGGTGAGATGCCCTCGCCGAAGTATTCTTTGGGAAGTCCGAGCTTCATCCCCGCGACCCCGGCATCGAGGCCTTCGAGGTAATCCGGCACGGCATCTTCGAGCGAAGTGGAATCGCGCGGATCGTGACCGGCAAGGGCGTTGAGGAGGAGCGCCGAGTCTTCGACGGTGCGGGTGAGTGGCCCGATTTGATCAAGCGAGGAGCCGAAGGCGACAAGTCCGTATCGGGAAACGCGTCCGTAGGATGGTTTCAATCCCACCACTCCGCAGTGGCTGGCTGGTTGGCGGATTGAGCCACCGGTGTCGGATCCAAGAGCCGCTGGAACGAGCTTGGCAGCCACCGCAGCCGCCGAACCTCCCGATGATCCGCCCGGGATGTGACCGGGAGCGACGGGATTGTGGGTGGTTTGCAGAGAGGAGTTTTCGGTGGAAGAACCCATCGCGAATTCATCGAGATTGGCTCGGCCGAACGGGATGGCTCCGGCCTTGCGGAGGTTGGAAATCGCGGTGGCATCGTAGGGCGCGGTGTAGGCGTCCTTGAGGAATTTTGAGGCGCAGGTGCAGGGCTGGCCATGAACATTGATGTTGTCCTTGATGGCAATCGGGAGGCCGCCCAGAGGAAGCGAAAGATCGACTTGATCGGCTTCAGCGAGAGCGGTATCGGGATCGACCGAAAGAAAAGCTCCGATGTCCGAATCGCGTGCGGTGATTTGATCAAGGGCATCCTGCACAAGATCACGCGGCGTAATCTCGCCGGCGGTCAGTTGGCGTCGCAGGGTTGCAAGAGAGGAGGCGGCAAGGGACACGGAGGTGAGTGATTGGGTTGTTGGGTTACCGGATGATTGCTCTAGGCGTCGACCACTTTGGGGACGCGGAGTTGATTGTTGGCTTGGTCCGGTGCATTGGAAAGAAGGCCGGATGGAGGAAGGCTTTCCACGGGGACATCCTCCCGGACGCGGTTGGAGAGGGAATAGGCGTGAGCGGTCGGTTCGATGCCGTCGATATCCACTTCGGAGAGTTTCTCGATGTAGCCCATGATATGGTCGAGCTGGTCACCGAAACGCGCTACCTCTTCGTCAGTGAGATTGATGCGGGCGAGATTCGCGACGTAGCGGACATCGATGTGTGGGTCGGCCATGTCCGGAGGATGTACTGGAGCGGCTCACGAGGAAAATGCAAAAGGGCGCACGAGACCAATTTCTTGGGCTCAAATCCCTGGAGCGTCACGACGTCGCGGCCGCTTCCTCGACTTGTCGATCCCAGATGTAGCGTCGGAAGAGCACCTTGACGGCTGCGGTCAGGGGAACGGCAAGCAAGGCCCCGAGGAATCCTCCAAGCAAGAGGGACCAGAAAATCATCGAGAAAATCACCGTCATGGGATGAAGCCCCACCGAATCACCTACGATTTTGGGAGCGGTCACGAGCGAGTTGATTTGCTGCACGACAATAAAGATTGCGAGCACTCCAAAGACATAGCCCCACTGCGGGATTCCATACGGTTCGGTGTCGCCGTGGAAGTAGGCAATGATACAGGCGGGCACGAGGCAGATGATGTTTCCGATGTAGGGAATGATCCCGAGAAAGGCCATGAAGACTCCGATGAGCAAGCCGTAGGGGAGCTGGAAAATGGTGAGAGCAATTCCCACCAGGATGCCATCGATGAAGGCCACGAGGACCTGCCCGCGGAAGAATGAGATGAGGTAACCATTGATCTCCCTCAGGGTTTCGACCACCTCGTCCTTGAATTCGGAGGCTTTGAGAGGGAGGTAGTCGGTCCAACCTTTTTGAATGCCCTCACTCTCCTTAAGGAAATAGTAGAGATAAATCGGAACCATCGCGAACCCGATGAGTAGACCGAAGAAGCCCAGGATTTTCCCCGAGCTATCCATCATCCACCCGAGCGTGCTTTTTCCCAATCCGGAGAGCCACTGTCCTCCCTTGGTGAGATTGAAGTTCTCAAGTGCAATGAGTTCTTCCGCGTGTTCAATCCCCGTCATCTCCACGCCGCTGTTCCAGTCCGAGGTGAAGAGGTCTTCCAGTTCGGAGGGTGCCGCGCTTTCGGCATTGCGGAGTTTTCCGGTTTCGCGGTCGAGCCGCCACTTTTTCTTTTCAGGCCCAACGAGTGCCCCGCCGTTTTCCAGACGCTTTTTCACGGCGGCCGAGTCTTTTTCAAAAGCGGCCCGCATCACCCAGCCGTAAAAGTCATCGTTCTTTGACGAGGCAAGGGTGGACGGTTTCATCCAGCCAACCGAGGTGCTGTTCTCATCTCCGAAGGCTGAGTTGACCTGGTTGGAGAGTTTGATTCCGACAAAGAAAAAGAGGAGCCCGAAGAAAAGGACGAAGACTGAGAAAACGGTGATGATT
>JASFWU010000119.1:0-7577 GCA_050049035.1 Akkermansiaceae bacterium
AAGAAGGAGAGTTTTCAGTCGTCCTAATCGGGCAATCCAGAAGGAAGCCTACGCGAGAATTTCCTTCACCACCTTGGTGGGCTCGACTCCGGTTGGGGTATGGTTGAGTCCCTGGTATTTGAAGGTGAATCGTTTGTCGTTGATGCCGAGGCAGTGGAGGACGGTGGCGTTGAGGTCGCGGATGTGGACGGGGGCCTTCACGATGTTGTAGCAGAAGTCGTCGGTTTCCCCGTGCATCCGCCCCGCCGCGATCCCGCCGCCTGCCATCCACATGCTGAAACATCGGCCATGGTGGTCCCGACCTGAATTGAGCCGGCCCTGGCTGTAAACACTACGACCAAATTCGCCCCCCCAGATGACGAGGGTGTCGTCGAGCATGCCGCGTTGTTTCAGGTCGGTGACGAGAGCGGCCGAGGCCTGGTCAGTGTCCTTGCACTGGGCGGCGAGGTGTTTGGTGAGGTTGTTGTGTTGATCCCATCCTCGATGAAAGAGCTGGATGAAGCGGACGTCGCGCTCGGCCATGCGGCGGGCGAGAAGGCAGTTGTAGGCGTAGGTTCCCGGAGTGCGGGCGTCCTCTCCGTAGAGTTGAAAAGTCGCCTCCGGTTCATCGGAAAGATCGGTGATCTCCGGGGCGGAGGCCTGCATGCGGTAGGCCATGTCGTATTGGAAATTGCGGGTGGCAATCTCAGGGTCGCCACTCTTCTTCAATCGCATCTCATTGAGCTTTGCGATGTCGTCGAGCATCTTGCGCCGGCTAGATCGGTCGATCCCTTTTGGATTGTCGAGATAGAGAATGGGCGCCCCGCCGCCCCGCAGTTGCACGCCCTGATGACTGGATGGGATGAACCCGCTTCCCCAAAGGCGCGAGAAAATCGGCTGGCCGGGATTCTTGCCGTTCCCCTGCGAAAGCATGACGATGTAACCCGGCATGTCCTTGTTTTCGCTTCCAAGTCCGTAGTTGCACCAGGCCCCGAGGCTGGGAAGTCCGGGGATTTGCGAGCCAGTGTTGATGAAGGTGATGCCCGGATCGTGATTGATGGCTTCGGTGTGGACCGACTTGATGAGGCTCATTTCATCGGCAATCCCGCAAGTGTAGGGGAGGAGGTCGGAAATGGTGACGCCGCTTTGGCCTCGTGGTTTGATAGGTGAAATCGTCTTGTTGACGAGGAACTGCTTTTGTCCCGCGGTCATTCCGGTGACGCGTTGGTTGCCCCGGACGCTGTCGGGCAGCTCGCTGCCATGAAGTTTTTCCAAGGCTGGTTTGTGATCAAAGAGATCGATGTGCGAGGGGCCTCCCGATTGGAACAAATAGATGACCCGTTTGGCGGTCGGTTTGTGATGGGGGAGGCCGAGGTCTTCTTTTCCCGCTGCCATCATGGAAGGCATTCCCATGAAGGCGAGGGTGCCCGCGCCTGCGCCCATGAATCCGCGCCGTGAAGTGTGTGGAATACTCATCGTTACTGTTTGGTGATGGTTTCGTTGAGATTGAGAATCGTCGACGCAATCATGGTGAGTGCAGCCAGAGTGGGATCGGAGCCTTCGTTGCCCGACGACTTCAAGATCTCGGCGGCGGCCGCGGGATCCTTTTCGAAGCGTTGGACTTCGCGTTGATAGGCGGCCACCAGCACGGCCAATTCGTTGGGTTCAAGCGTGCGAGCGGTGGCGAGACGGAAGGCATGATTGATCCGGGTCATCTCGATGTTTCCTCCTTCCTTGACCATGCGACGGGCAAGAGCTCCGGCGGCTTTGACATACTGCGGGTCGTTGAGAAGAACGAGAGCTTGCAGTGGCGTGTTTGTTTGCATCCGTCGAACGGTGCAGGTTTCCCGGGTGGGGGCATCGAAGATCGAGAGAGAGGGTGGCGGAGCGGTGCGTTTCCAAAAGGTATAAATGCTGCGACGTCGCGTCTTCTTTCCGGCATCGGGGTAGTAGGCCTGCGCGGTGAAGGCTCCGTAACCGAAGTGACTGACCTGACGCCACAGCCCGTCCGGTTGCTCGGGATACACGCTGGGTCCGCCGATCTGCGGGTTTAATTGTCCGCTGATGGCGAGGGCATTGTCTCGAACGAGTTCGGCCGAAAGGCGCACCCGCGGGGCTCGTGCAAGGAGGCGGTTTTGAGGATCGGCTTCTAGCAACTGAGGAGAAATGTCGGACCTTTGCCGGTAGGTTTCCGACATCACGATTCCCTTGATGAGATCGCGAATGTTCCATCCACCTTCCCGAAAGCGCACCGCGAGAGTATCGAGGAGGGCTTGATGGGAGGGCCATTCACCCTGGGAGCCAAAGTCCTCGGCCGTGCGAACCAGGCCGGTGCCGAAGATGAGCTGCCAGTAGCGGTTGACCGCCACGCGGGCGGTGAGGGGATTGTCCGGTGACGTAAGCCACCGGGCGAGAGCCTGACGGTTGGCCGGTTGGTTTGCCGGAAGCTGGGGAAAGATGTCGGGAACGCCTGCCGTGACTTCTTCACCGGGGTTGTTGTATTCCCCCCGCATCAGGATACGCGTCTTTCGTTTCCCCGGATTGTCCATGACCATCACGCTGGTTTTGCCGAGGTCCTTGAGTTGTCGTTCAATGATGCTCAATTCGATTCCAAGGGATTTGTTGAAGCGTTTGGTCAGGGAAGACGATTGCTTGAGAAACTCCTGATTGAGGAAGGCTGCCTCTTCTTTGGTGCGGGATCCGGATGGTTTACGAAGGACTTCGGCGAGGCGATTGGAGGAGGAAGGGCCACCGGGAGCTTTCAGGATTCCCCACGGACCAACCCCATGATTGCCCAGCGAAACGGGCGGCTTCCATCCTCCGTCTTTGGCAAGAAGGGAAACAGGATTGGCTGTGCCGGGAATCTTCCACTTCCAATCCGATCCGCTGGTGAGCCAGGCAGTCCGGCCGTCCTGATGTTCCAGTTGAATCCAAGCAATGAATCCGGCCACTCCGCCGGCATTGCGGGCATCCGCTCCCACGATGTTCTGTCCCTTCCTGAGATGGCTGGTTAGATCCACCGACTTGGGCTCCATCCATGGATCCACATGAGCGAGCTTCTTGCCATTCACGTAAAGGTCGGCGCTGTTGTCGCAGGTGAAGAAGACGTGTGCGGATTTGATTTCGTTCGCCAATGAGAATGCTCTGCGAATGAGGATGCGGTCGTTTGCTCCCGCTTTTTCCGACCAGATCCACTGCGCATTTTTCCCATTGGTGGGGAAGCGGAAGGAGGACTTGGCCGGCGTCTTTTTGGCCGGGCCCGCCTTGGCAAGAATGTCGTTCTTCCATGCTTCAAATCTCCCCGGGTCCACTTGCGTGAGGTTATTTCGTAGTTCCTTGATGCGTTCGGCCCTTTGGGTGAGTGATTTCTGAACGTCCGATGATCCCGGCAGGGGAGAGGTCACCTTGATGAGGGGCGCGGTGTTCCCGTTGGTCGCTCCTTTGCCTTTGATCGTGGCGGCATCGAAGAAGGCGTAAAAGCGGTAGTAGTCCTTATGGCTGATGGGGTCGTATTTGTGGTTGTGGCACTGGGCGCACTTCATGGTGAGCCCCATGAAGGTCGAGGAAACGGTGTCGATTTTGTCCGCGATGTAGGCGACCCGGTATTCCTCCGCAATGGTCCCGCCTTCATGGGTATTCATGCTGTTGCGCAGGAAGCCGGTCGCCATGACCTGCTCCGGAGTGGCATCGGGAATGAGATCGCCGGCGAGTTGTTCGGTAAGAAACGCGTCGTAGCGCTGGTTCTTCAGGAAGGCGTGAATGACCCAGTCGCGCCACCCCCACATTTCCCGATGATCATCGATGGAGTAGCCGTTGGTGTCGGCATAGCGGGCCACATCGAGCCAATCGAGAGCGAGGCGCTCGGCGTGTTGGGGAGAAGAAAGGAAACGATCAACGAGCTTCTCGTATGCCTCTGGCGATCGGTCGGCGAGGAAGGTGTCGATTTCCTCCAGGCTTGGCGGCAGGCCCCGAAGGTCGAGAGAGAGACGGCGAATCAGAGTTTCCCGATCTGCGGTGGGTGATGGTTGAAGCTGGTCCTTTTTGAGGCGTTCCCGGATTTCGGCATCGATGATCTCGCTGATGCTTCCATCTCGCGAAGCGGTGGGTTTTTCAAACGACCAGTGCTGCTGGTATTCCGCCCCTTCCTTGATCCACCGGGTCAGAGTGGTGATCTCTTCCTTGCTCAACTCCAGATGATGCTCCGGCGGTGGCATGAGATCATCCTTATCGTTGGTCGTGATGCGGTAGATGACCTCGCTGTCCTCCGGCTTTCCGGGAACGATGGCGTCCATCTTCAGCGCGCCTTTTCGGGTGTCGAGGCGGAGCTTCGCCTCGCGCGTCTTTTCATCCGGACCATGACAGTGAAAACAGTTTTCCGAGAGGATCGGACGGATATCGCGGTTGAATTCCAACTTGCTGCCCAGTGCAGAAGCGGGCGCGAAGATGAGAGTCAGAAAAGCCGGCCAAAATCTCGTAAACATGTGTCCTAGCGATACGGGTGAATCCCTGATTTCTTTGTCCATTTTTGGAGAGTTCCACTCATGATGCCCTCGGTTTTTGAATTTGCTATTGCTGCATCTTGAAGACCATCTTTCGCCATGCTTCCCAAGCAGCCCAACAAGAGTCTCATCGATGGTGTCGCCTGCTTGCAGGGAGTGGCCTCTCAGAAAGAGTTCATTGGAGTGAGCGAGCTCTCCAAGCTTCTCGATCTCGAGCAGACCAAGGTCCATCGCCTGTTGCGCACCTTGATGTATCTGGGGTTCATTCAACAGAACAGCAGCCGCAAGTATGGCCCGGGTCCGGGGATCTACACCCTCGCTGCACAGACCCTGTATGCCTCGCATTTCATTCGCGATGCCTATCGACCGCTTGAGGAGCTGCGCACCAGGCAGCCCGCGTTGGTGGCAATGGGGGTGGTCTGGAATCGCTCGGTTTCGTTGCTTTACCACGCCGATGGAAGCACTCCGTTCGAGGAGGCCGTGGGAACCTTCGGGACCTGGCCGGCATCCGACTCAGGCATCGGGATGGCGGTGATGGCGGACCTTCCCAATGATGAAATCCGGCAGCTTTACGCCGAGCATGAGGTTGAGCATTGCTCCGGGGGTGTTGAGGAACTTTTGGAACGACTCGATCGCGTTAAGAAACAGGGTTACGCCTTCGTGAAAACCCACGGAAAGCTGAAACGGAGCACTCTTGCGGTTCGCTTGAATTCAAATCCCCTCGTGGGTGTCGGCTTGTCGGCTCAAATGAACAAGGACGAGCTGCTGCGATACCTTCCCATGCTGCAAGAAACGGCTGAAGCCATTGACGCCAATGCGATGCGGAATTCCACCGAGCCCGAGCATGCCATGGACGGGCAACCGGCGGTTTAGACTTTGAGTTTTTGAAGCGCTCAAGAATTGCTGGCGCCCATCTCGTGTTCAATTTCCTCAAGTGGCCGGCCTTTGGTTTCGGGCACCATCAGCTTCACCCAGATGAAATGAAGAACCATCATGAAGCAGAAGAAGCCAAAGACCGTTCCCGGAGCAAACGCGGTGACCATGGTTGGGAACAACAAGGTGAGGAGTGCGGCGAAAATCCAGTGGGTGAAGCAGCCCAGCGATTGTCCCTGGGCCCGATGACGGTTCGGAAAGATCTCGGAGATGAAGACCCAGATCACTGCGCCCTGGCCGATGGCATGCGCGGCGATGAAGGCGAAAATGCACACCGGAACGATGGCAAAGTTTTCGGTAAAGAAGGCCCACGAACACAAGCCGAGCGAGACGATGTATCCGATCGATCCCAGGTAGAGCAGGGTTCGCCTCCCGAGCCGGTCGATCAACCAGAGTCCCACAAAGGTAAAGATGAGGTTGGTCACGCCGATCCCGACGGATTGGAGAAGCGCGGCCTTTTCCTCCAGTCCCGTCAATTCGAAGATGCGCGGGGCGAAGTAGAGAACGGCATTAATGCCTGAGAGCTGATTGAAGAAAGCAATCAGGAAGGCGAGCAGGATGGGGGTGCTGAGTCGCTTCGTCCAAAACCCTCCGGTGCTGGCGGCTTCATGGGAAACGGCGGCGATCTCGTCTGCCTTCGCTTCGATCTCGGCGGTGGTGGCGGACGGGTGAACCTGATGTAAGACGGCCATGCCACCTTCGCGATTGTTTTTTCGGCCAATCAACCAGCGCGGGCTTTCCGGTAGTCCGAAACAAAGCACGCTGTAGATGAGGGCGGGAAGGGCCTCGATTCCCAGCATCCAGCGCCACGCGTTTTCACCG
Source organism: Akkermansiaceae bacterium (assembly GCA_050049035.1). Classification (GTDB taxonomy): domain Bacteria; phylum Verrucomicrobiota; class Verrucomicrobiia; order Verrucomicrobiales; family Akkermansiaceae; genus SW10. The sequence goes on from JASFWU010000119.1 coordinate 6,234, forward strand.
ATGTCGCCGAGGGCGGCATTCGAGGCGAAGGCGACCAGGATCCCGAAGACGATGTTGAATTGAAACATCCCCGCGAGACGTCCGCGTTTGTCGGCGGGTGCGATTTCGGAAATGAAGAGAGGTGCGGTGACGGTTGAGATGCCCACTCCCACTCCACCGATGAAGCGGGCGATCATGAAGGAATAGACATCGGTCGCCAGCCCGGACCAAATCGCGGAGACGAGATAGAGGATGCCAATCCAAAGCAGGGTGGGTTTGCGTCCGAAACGATCAGTCGGCCATGCTCCGACCAGCGAGCCAAGCACGGTTCCCCAAAGAGCCATGCTCATCGCGAGGCCGTGCGTGAAAGGTGTCAGACTCCAAAGTTCCTGGATCGTTTGCTCGGCCCCGGAAATGACCACGGTGTCGAATCCAAAAAGAAAACCAGCAAGAGCCGCCGTGACCGCCCAGGTGATCAGCTTTGCTTGGGATGGTGTTGTTGCGTCCACAGTATTGGGAGAAGTGTGCTCATAAATTGAAAGGGTTTGCGAAGGATTTGTTTCAGATCATCAGCCTGGTTGTATTGCTGCCGTGATCTTTGGGATGAAAGTGAAGAAGTAATTCTCCGGAAGGCACGTAGAGGTGTTCCATGAGAAACGTTCTTTTATTCGGTCTGCTTATGCTGGCCCACCTGTCCGCGGCTCCCAAGCCGAACATTCTCATCATCTTTACCGACGACCAGGGTTACGGGGACTTGGGGTGCTTCGGTTCGACGACCCACAAGACGCCCCGTTTTGACCAACTGGCCAAGGAGGGCACAGTCTTCACCAGCTTTTATGCCCAGACCGTTTGTGGTCCGTCGCGATCGGCCCTGCTGACCGGACGTTATCCGAACCGTTCGTTGGGTTGGTCGATGCCGGCTTCCGAGGTGACGTGGGCGGAGTTGATGCGGAAAGCGGGATACGACACCGCTTGCATCGGCAAGTGGGATGTTTCCAATCGCAAGGCCATCGTTCCGCGCATGCCGAATGCCCAGGGTTTCGATTACTACTTTGGTCCCCTCGGAGCCAATGACGCCGGCAAGGTGAGCTACCACGAAAACAACAAGCCCGCCGGTGGTTCCAACGACATGGGCGAGCTCACCCGGGTCTACACCGACAAGGCCATCAACTATCTCAAGAACAAGCGGGACAAGTCCAAGCCCTTCGTCCTCTACCTTTCGCACACCATGTTGCACACCGATATCGACGCCTCGCCGAAGTTCAAGGGAACCTCGAAAGGCGGTCTTTATGGCGATGCCATCGAGGAGCTCGATCACGAGACAGGCCGGCTTCTTGATGTCCTTGATGAGCTCAAGTTATCCGA
>JASFWU010000120.1:0-7537 GCA_050049035.1 Akkermansiaceae bacterium
CTTTCACCTTGTGTGCCTTTTCCTGGTATTCGGCCAGACGGGTCAAGACCACCTCAAGGACACCACCAAGCTCACCGGCTTTCACCATGTTGACATAGAGCTTGTTAAAAATCTTGGGGTGCTGACCCAGACTTTCCGAAAAGGTCGAACCACCCTGGACGGAGTCCGCAATGTTGTTGATGGTTCCTCTGAGAACCGGGTTGGGTTCCTGTTTTCCGAGAACATTCAGACCGCGCAGCAAGGGAAGACCCGAATCAATCAGGGTCGCAAGCTGGCGGGTGAAGATCATGAGAACCTTGGGCTTCACCTTGCCGCCCACTCCCTTGTTCTTGGAGCTTTTGCTGGCTTTGGTTTTTTTCTTTTTTCCCTTTTTGGCGGCGGGAGGGGTGATGCCACCCTGCCCTTCTGGAACCACCTGGGTCGGATAGAGCCCCTGGGAGCGCAATGCCTGGATGGCCTCGGCATCTGTATTGGCCTCCACGACCCCGGTGGTTTGCTCGCCACGGGCGTTGAGCGCGATGTATTGGAAGTTAGCCATGAAAAGTGTTTGTATGCGTCAGTTTGTAAAGAGTGTTGGAAAGGTTGGGAAAGCCCGAAATGCCGAAAAGTTTGATGAGCGTCACTCGGGTTCCGAAACCAGCGAGATCGATTAGGTGTATTTGAGAACTTCCTCGATGGTGGTGCGTCCTTCGTAGATACAACGGAGACCATCTTCACGAAGAGTTGTCATTCCGAGCTCGATGGCTTTTTGCTTGATCACCACCGCCGGAGCACGGTCGATGATGAGTTCGCGGATCGGATCGGTGATGTTGAGGAGCTCGTAGAGTCCCGCACGTCCCTTGTATCCGGTTTGACCGCAGGAATCGCAGCCTTTTCCGGTGTAGAAGCTTTTGTCGCCCAGTTCGTGCGGAGAAACGCCCAGCTGGTTGAGAATAGACTCGCTCGGCTCGTAGGGAGCCTTGCAATCCTCGCAAATGGTCCGGAGGAGTCGCTGGGCCAAAATACCCTCCAGCGAAGCAGCGACGAGGAACGGCTCCGTTCCCATGTCGACCAGACGGGTGACGGCGCCAGCCGCATCGTTGGTGTGCAGAGTGGAAAGCACCAAGTGACCGGTCAGGGAAGCCTGAATGGCAATCTTGGCGGTTTCAAGATCCCGCATCTCCCCCACAAGAATCTTGTCGGGATCCTGACGCAGGAAGGCACGAAGGACCCGCTCGAAGGTCATTCCAATCCCTTCATTGACGGGAACCTGAATGATACCGTCAACATCGTATTCCACCGGATCTTCCGCGGTGAGAAGCTTGGTATCAATCTCGTTGATTTCCCGCAGAGCGGCGTAGAGGGTCGTCGTTTTCCCCGCCCCGGTCGGACCGGTCACGATGAAAATCCCGTTCGGCATCCGAATGGTATCGTGAATGTACTCGTGGATGTGTGCCGGAAGCCCGAGGTTGTCGAGATTGAGGTTTACCGAGTTGCGGTCGAGCACCCGAAGCACGACACTTTCACCATACTGGGTGGGCAGCGAGGACACCCGCATATCGACCGATTGATCGCCGACCTGTTTCACGATTCGTCCGTCCTGGGGAATCCGGCGTTCCGCGATGTTCATGTTCGCCATCACCTTGACGCGCGAAATGATGGGGAGAGCAAGGTGGACCGGCGGAGGAGTCATTTCGTAAAGAGCACCATCGACACGATAACGAATCTTGAACTCGGTCTCGAATGGTTCGAAGTGAATGTCGGAAGCCTTTTCCTTAATGGCCTGGTAGAGCACCAGATCGACGTAGCGAACGATGGGAGCGGAATTTGCCTCGTCCGCCACTTCGGCTTCCCCTCCCTTGAAACTGAGGCCGCCATCGAGCTGCCCCAAAATATCCTCCATGGCCTTGTCCTCGCCGCCATAGAGTTCGTTGATCTTGGACTCGACGAGGTGGTCGGCCGCCACCACGAGGGTTAATTCCTGCCCCACAGCGAAGCGAAGATCCTCAAGGACCTGGGGATTGAGGGGATCGGTCAGAGCGACCGAGATTTTTCCTTCTTCGTAGCCTACCGGAAGCGCACCGTGCAGTCGGGCCATTCCGGCGGGAATGAGCGAAAGAAGAGCCTCGGGCGGATCCAAATTCGTCAAGTCGACATATTCAGCCCCCAGCTCCTGGGCGATGATGGGCCAGATGTCGTTGCGATCGAAAATCACCTGATAGTCGGTCAGGATTTCCGCGGCTTCCTTCCCGCCGTTTTCAATTTCGGAGAGAATATCAGCTTTCAAGGCGCCGTCGATGAGTCCGCGGCTGACAAAGAGGTCGAGGATTTGATTGTTATCCATCGTTTTATAAAAAGTTAAGGGTTGTTATTGAAGGAGCCTGATCAATCGGCATCTGCCATGGTCACTCCGATCACCTCGGATGCCGAGGTCATTCCTGACAAGACCTTGCGGATGCCATCTTCCCGCAAGGTGCGCATTCCCAACTCGCGCGCCCGCCTCCGGAGCTGCGGAGTACTGAGGTCCTGATTGATCAGATGGCGAACTTCGTCATCGACCAAAAAGATTTCGAAAATCCCCGCACGACCGCGGTAACCGGTCCCCCGGCAGTGATCACATCCGACCGGCCCCATAATCTTGGCTTCAGCCAACTGGGCAGGGTCGATATTGAGCATCCGGACCTCCTTCTCGGTGAGGGTGGCCGGGGCCTTGCATTTATCGCAAAGCTTCCGCACCAGTCGCTGGGCGAGCACCGCCCGAACCGCCGAAGCGATGAGGAATTTCTTGATTCCCATGTCGGACAGACGGGCCACCGAGCTGGGCGCATCGTTGGTGTGAAGGGTGGAGAACACGAGGTGACCCGTGAGCGAAGCGTTAATGGCGATATTGGCGGTTTCACCATCCCGAATCTCACCCACCATGATGATATTGGGAGCCTGTCGAAGCATGGAACGGAGGGCGGCCGCAAAGGTCATGCCGACATCCGAACGCACCATCACCTGGTTGATTCCGGCGAGTTCATATTCGACCGGATCCTCCACCGTGATGATCTTTTTATCCGGCTTGTTGATCTCGTTGAGACAAGCGTAGAGGGTCGTCGTTTTCCCCGATCCGGTCGGGCCGGTAACGAGAATAATACCGTCGGGAAGTTTGAGGAGCTCGGAGAACACAGCCTCATCATCCGAAAGGAATCCCAGCTGTGGCAATCCAAGGGTGAGGGCGGACTTGTCGAGAATCCGCATCACGATGCTTTCCCCGTGGTTCGAAGGAACGGAAGAAACACGAAGATCAACTTCCTTTCCGCCCATTTTCACCTGGATCCGGCCATCCTGTGGAATCCGTTTCTCAGCGATCTTCATCGATCCACTCATCACCTTGAGACGGGCAATCACCGCGGGAAGAAGCTTCTTTGGATGATTGGCCACCTCGATCAACTTACCGTCGAGTCGGTTGCGAATGCGCAAGGTGGTTTCAAGAGGTTCGATATGAATATCACTCGCGCCCATCTTGAAAGCCTCGACGAGGATGCCGGAGACCAATTTGATCACGGGAGCGTCCGCCCCATCGGACGGGGCGTCCCCTACCACAATCAACTCTTCGGCGTCGGCATTGCCCACTTCGTCTCCAAAGATTTGCTGCCAACTGTCTTCGATCGCCTTCAGCGGCGCGGCGTAGAACTGGCACTGGCGCTTCATCAGGAGCGGGATGGCGTCCTGCGCGTCGAGATCAAGAACATCGGCAAGAGCGATGCTGACATAGGACCCATCATCGGCAAAAGGAATGGCCTTGAAGCGCCGGCAGTCTGCGAGGGAGAGATAGCCTCCAAAGGCCGGGTCAATATAGCCGCTTTTGAGGTCAACCACGTGGGTGCCGACGTTGGCTGCCGAAACTTCTGCAATGGTTCCCTCGGTGATATCTCCGGCGTCGAGGAAATGACGGATGAGATGGTCGTCGCCTATCTTCGCCCGCAGGTCGTCCACGTGCTCTGGCAAGAGGTGACCTGCCTCGACCAAAAGCTGGATCAGGTAATCTTCGTTTGAATACACGGTGTGTAGTTTAGGTGTGTTTGTGCTGACAAGGGAGAGATGAACCACATTCGACGTCTCCCGTGTCCAATCACACTGCGGAAACTGACGTTCCGTGTCAACCAGTCGGGACCGATTCGACAAAAAAAACCATCACTCGGTGAAAACACCGCCGAAAAACCGGTCAAACAGCTCCTCCTGTCGGACCTTCATTTCCCTGGCATCCACCGGATTCCGGTCATCGAAACCCGAAAGGTGCAACATTCCGTGGATCCCGTACAATGCGATCTCGCCATCCTGCGAAGTCCGGTAATCAAGCGCCTGGCGGGCAGCGGTCTCCACTCCGACCAGAAGTTCGCCGTGATCGAAGGTGATCACGTCCGTCGGAGTGGGATCATTTAGAAATTCGCCGTGCACCCGGGCCATTTCGTCGTCATCAAGCAAAGTCACCTCCAGAGCCTCGATTCCTTTGATTTGACCCACTCCAAGGTTTTGCAGTTCGTCCAGGACATTGCTCCAGCCTTTGACAAGAAGGCCGAGGAGCTCCTCTGAAACCTCGCGCGACCGGCAGCGCGGATAGACCTCCACCATGATTCACTCCCCTTGTTGACGGCGGCGGCGCACTCGCTCGATTTCCTCAACCGAAACCACCTTCCCCCCGCGGCTCGACAAATCCGAGAGAGCCTCCTCCACCTGCTCCTTGGGATACTCGATCCGGGCATGCAGCATGCTGCGGAGGGTCGAGGCAAAAATCTTACGAATGGTGGTGAGTTCACTCATGGTGAGGCCGCAGGCATCGAGCTGACCGTCGCGCACCCTTTTGAAAACGATCTCATCGACGAGGGCCCTGATTCGACCCGGCGAAGGCTTGGAAATCGTGCGGGAAGCACTCTCGATGGCATCAGCAAGCGAGATGATCCCACTTTCACGGGTTTGCGGAATCGGGCCGGGATAGCGGAAGCTCTTTTCATCGATTTTGGGCAAATCGTCACTATTGGCTGCCCCGCCGTTTCGCTCTTGCTCGTGCTTTTGCAGCCGTTCCTGGGCCTTGCGATAGAAGTAGTAAACCAGCGAGTCCCCGTGGTGCTCCTGGATCACCTCGAGAATGCGTGGATTCAGCTTGTTTTTGATCGCCAGATCCACCCCGTCCTTGACGTGGGCCACAATAATCAGCGCACTCATCGTCGGAGTGAGACCGTCGTGCGGATTGAATTCGCCTTGGTTCTCGATGAAATACTCCGGCTTGTTAAGCTTTCCGATATCGTGGAAGTAGGCACAAACCCGGCTCATCACCCCATCCGCTCCGATCGCCTCAGCCGCACTTTCGGCCAGCGAAGCGACGATCAAGCTGTGATGAAAGGTTCCCGGAGCCTCAATCTGCATCTGGCGAAGCAGCGGGTGGTTCAAGTCGGAAAGTTCCAGCCAGGAAATCTCCGTGGTGAGTCCAAAGACACCCTCCAACAAGGGCAGGATCCCACCAACGAAAAGACCGGTCAGGACACCCGTCGAGACCGCAATCACACAGGCCCGCCCAACAACCGTCCAACTTTCCAGATCCGAGAACGAGAGCCCGGTGAGGTCGATTTTTCCAAAGGCCAAATCGACGACCAGCGCGATGATCCCCACCCAGAATCCGGCACGAAGGAGGCGGCCCCGCTTACTGACCCTCTTGGTGGCAAAAACGGCCGTCAGCCCGCACACCAGACTGATGGAGAAGAACTCCCAGCGGTCGACATTGACCACCGTCAGCGATCCGAAAAGACTGACAAAAACCGAGGAGAACACTCCTGTTCGCTGTCCCAGCAAGACTGAATGGACCATTGGCGCAAGAGCCATCGGCATGATGAGGAAGCTGTAGTTCTCTCCCAGCCCGGCCCCCAAAGCCGCTCCACACGCAATGCGGACAAGGTAGAGATGAACCAAAATACCTCCGAAAACCAGGAGGACGCTGCCATTCCGGTTGGCCGCCCGATGGTGGTTGAGCTGAAAAATTGCCAAAGCGGCCACCAGAATCACCACCGCCTCGGCGGCGCGCCCCGAGTCGAGCCGATCAAGACCGAAGAAGAGACCCAGCATCCCCAGCGCAAATCCTGCATAGAGAAGAACGCGGACCAAAAAACTGCGCTCCAATCGACCCAAAAGCCCGTGGTCGGAACTGGTCCGGCGTTTTTTCCCCGAAGAGAGGCCTTGCTGAACAAGACGCCAGCGTCTGATTTGGTCGATCAAGCCCACGATGATGCTTCTTGATTACTAGTCCCGGGACGAACCGGGGTGTCGGAACGCTAGCCCTCCCAAAAGACGAAGCAAGCTAGAAGCGATCCGGAGAGTCGATCCGGACGGACCTAGCCGAGGCGGAAAACGATCCGGGCTTTGGAGGTATCGTAAGGCGACATCTCCATCTTTACCTTGTCACCAACCACCAGGCGAATGAAGCGCTTGCGCATCTTGCCGGAAATGTGTGCCAAAACCTCGTGACCACTGGGAAGAGCGACTTTGAACATCGTTCCGGCAAGAACAGCTGAGATCGTGCCTTCGACCTCGACCGACTTCTGCTCACCGCTTTCGTCGGTTTTTTTGGTCTTGCGATCGTCGTTACGGCCCCTGCGCCGGCGATTGCCGCCGCCGCCCCTTCGGAAATTTCTAGGTTTTGCGATAGTGTTGAAGAATCTGGTTATGCGAGAACAAACGCCCTCGCGAACAAAGGTGCGGACTCAGAGCCTGATTGGCAAACGAAAAATCCCCTTCCCAAACCTCCCACCCGAAAACAGGTTACCCATCAACGCATCGCGATATGAAGATTTGAACTTGCAAAGCTGGCACTTCATTCCGACTCTTTGCCCGCAATCCAAGTCATGTCAAACGACACCACAGAAGCCCTCAAAGACTCCCTCGCCGAGCGGATCCTGGTTCTCGATGGCGCGATGGGAACCACCATTCGCGGATACGGATTGAGCGAATCCGATGCACGGGGCGACCGCTTTCGTGACAATGACGAAGATCTCCTCAACAACGGAGACATCCTCAGCCTCACCCGCCCGGATGTCATCGCAGACATTCACAAACGTTTTTACGAGGCTGGATCGGACATCTGCGAGACCAACACCTTTTCCGGAACGGTCCTCGCTCAATCGGAATTCTTCGTTGAGGACCCCCGAAAATCCGGAGGCGTCAAGGATCCCGAGTTCTTTGAGAGCAAGATCCTCAACAACCAGTTTCTCCTCGATCTCGTTCACGATCTGAACACCGAATCCGTTCGGCTTGCCAAGGAGCAGGCCGACCGCGTTTCCGAAGACACCGGGAGGCGCCGATACGTGGCCGGCGCGATTGGGCCACTCACCGTTTCCCTGACCAATGTCGTTGATCCCAACGATACCTCCTTTCGGCCCGTCACTTTTGACCAGGTCAAGCAGGCCTACCGGCACCAGATCGACTCCCTTCTCTCGGCAGGGTGCGACATCCTGATGGTCGAAACGATCTTTGACTCCCTCAACGCCAAAGCTGCCTTGGTCGCGATCAAGGAGTCGGGAACCAA